>CAYMQD010000192.1:0-5745 GCA_964392475.1 uncultured Alphaproteobacteria bacterium | reverse complement strand
GATGAATATGCAGAGCATTTAAAACACTGTGATTCCGTTTATTGCATTGGAAAAGCTTCTTCATCAGAAAGCTACCTAAATATAAAAAAAATAGTAAATTTAGCTAAAGAGGAGGGAGTAGATGCTGTCCATCCTGGTTATGGTTTTTTATCGGAGAACCCAGGATTTGCAAAAGCTTTATCATCTGAAAACATTACTTTTATTGGTCCTTCTGCAGATGTAATTAGTTTAATGGGTGATAAAATAACATCAAAAATTGCCGCAAGAAAGGCAGGAGTAAATTGTATCCCTGGGTCAGAAGAGGAGATCAAAAATATAGAACAAGCTAACAATGCTGCTAATAATATTGGTTATCCTGTAATGATTAAAGCATCTGCTGGCGGAGGTGGTAAAGGCATGCGAGTAGTTACCAGTGATGATGAGTTGCATAAAGGTTTTATAGAAGCAAAAAGCGAGGCTAAAAATTCTTTTGCAGATGATAGAATATTTTTAGAAAAATATATACAGAATCCAAGGCATATAGAAATACAAATACTTGCTGACAGTTATGGAAATACTATATGGCTCGGAGAAAGAGAATGCTCTATTCAAAGAAGAAATCAAAAAGTTGTAGAAGAAGCACCTAGTACTATAACAAATAGAGAAAAAATTAAAGAAATGGGTGAACAGTCGGTAAAACTAGCAAAGGCAGTCAAATATAAATCTGCAGGTACTGTAGAGTTTGTGGTTGATGAAAAGGAAAACTTTTATTTTTTAGAAATGAATACCAGGTTACAGGTAGAACATCCTGTAACTGAATATGTTACAGGTCTTGATTTAGTAGAAGAGATGATAAATATTGCTGACGGAAACAAATTAAAACTAAACCAAGAGTCAGTTAATATTACAGGATGGGCCATTGAATGCAGAATATATGCAGAAGATCCTTTAAGGGATTTTCTTCCTTCTACTGGTCGAGTAAATAAATTAGAAACTCCGAAAAATAGTAATGTTCGCATAGATAGTGGAATTTCTGAGGGATCGGATGTTTCAATTTACTATGATCCAATGCTTGCGAAGCTTATCACAAAAGGAAAAAATAGAGAAGAAGCTATAAAATATATGAGAGCAGCACTGGATCAATATGTTTTGAAGGGGCCTGCAAATAATATTTCTTTTTTAACTTCTATAATTTCTCATCCTCGATTTATAGCTGCTGAAATTAATACAAATTTTATTAAAGAAGAATATCCTGAAGGATATAAAGGTATTTTAACTGATACCAAACTAGAAAGAAAAATAGCTGGGCTGATGGTGGTTAGAAACTTAATGAATTTAAAAAACATAGACTTGGGTTCACGAACTCTGCCAAATGATTGGTGTGTGATTATAAATAATAAATATATATATGTGTCTTTTAAAGAACTAAATCAAACCGTGTATTCTTTGCTTATAGAGGATGAAAAATTTATGTTTGAAGTAAAAAGAAAACAATGTTCAGACTTAGTTTTTTCTAAGATAAACGGTGAGGTTTTTAATATTAAACTTCAAGAATATAATAATATTTATCTAGTAGATTATGCTGGGTTTATTATAAAGGTAGAGGTTTATTCTAAAACAACTGCAGAGCTTTTAAAAATACTACCAGAAAAAGACAATAAAAATTTTTCAAAAAAGGTTCTGTCGCCTATGCCAGGTAGGGTAGTTAGCATAGATGTTTCAAAAGGCGATGTTGTGCAAGAGGGACAAAGTCTCTTGATTCTGGACGCTATGAAGATGGAAAATAGATTATTAGCTGAGATTTCAGGAAGTATTAAAGGTGTATATGTTAATCAAGATGATAGTGTAACTGTGGACCAGCTACTGGTAGAATTTGATTAAAGTTAGTTCAAAAAATTGATTGAAAGGTTTTATGTAATGATGAATGTAAATCCTTTTTAGTGGATAAATTATTTTCATTTAGTAAAGAGGTAACACCAAATTCTTTTTTTTGAATTCCACAAGGAATAATGTTTTTATAATTTGATAGATCACAATTTACGTTTATTGATATTCCGTGGTAGGTAATGCCGTATCTTACTCTTACTCCTATTGCTGCTATCTTAGTTTCTGTTTTATCTTTATGCGTTATCCAAACACCTACTCTACCGCATTTTCTATCCGCAAATATTCCAAGTAAAGATAGAGATTCAATTATCCAAGTCTCTAGATTACGAACATAAGATCTTATATCTTTTTTTCTCTTAGAGAGATTAAGCATTACGTACGCTATTGTTTGGCCAGGGCCGTGCCATGTAACTTGTCCACCTCTACCAGTATAAAAAACTGGAATATTATGAGGTTTGATGAAGTCTTCGCCTTGTCCTGAGGAACCTATTGTATATATTGACGGGTGTTCTAAAATCCATACAAGCTCATTCTTCTTACCTTGTTTTATTTTTTCAATTCTTTTTTCCATATAATCAATTGCAAGTTTATAAGCAACCGGTTTTCTACTTAAACTCCAATCAACCTCTGAATCTATAGAATAATTAGAGTGCATAAATACCTCCTATAAAAATTTATAGCAACAAATATAGCATTAATAGGAAAGCCCTAGTAGGGTATATTTAAAGGTATATGAAAGTAACATAATATGTCTGAGAATGATTTAAAGAAAATTACATCGGAAAATAATTATAAAAAAAATACCAGAAATGTATCGATGTCTATTGGCCTTACTCCAGAGACTGTATCTAGAGTTACAGAAGCTATAGAAAAAAATAACTTTCAAGGGGCTATGGACATTGCCTTATCTTTGCATCCAGCAGACACTGCAGATTTATTAGAAACATTAACATCCTTAAATCGTTCTTTATTAGTTCAAAAAATATCTAAATATATAGCACCTGAGGTTCTACCAGCTTTAAGCGTACCTGTATTAACTGAGGTATTAGAATTATTATCTAATAGAAGGCTAGTGTCTATATTAGAGAAACTAGAAACGGATGATTCTGCTTATGTATTGGAAATTTGTGAAGAACCAAAGAGAAAAAAGATTTTATCTCAAACCCCAAAAAGTATAAGAAGTTTGCTTGTGCAAGCATTAGAATTTGAAGAAAATACTGCAGGGAGATTGATGCAGAGAAATTATGTTTCGGTTCCTTTATACTGGAATATAGGTCAAATCATTGATTATCTTAGAGATTCTAAACATATACCAGATGAATTTTATGCTTTGTTTGTTGTTGATCCTAAACATACACCTGTGGGCACGGTTCCTTTACATAGAGCAATGAGAAGTAATCGCAATGTATCTGTTTCAGATGTTATGACGGAAGAACCAAAAGTTATTCAAGTAAATACAGATCAAGAGGATGTTGCTTTTGTTTTTGATCAATATGGACTTACATCTGCGCCGGTAGTAGATTTAAGAGGCAGACTGATTGGAATGATTACAATTGATGACGTTGTAGACGTAATAAGAGAAGAGGCAGAAGAGGATATATTGAGGCTTGGGGGAGTAATTTCGGATAGTGATATATATATGGCTGCATTGCAAACAGCTAGAAGTAGGTTTTTATGGTTATCATTAAATTTATTAACTGCAATAATGGCTTCTATTTCAATAGGTTTTTTTTCAGGAACACTGGAACACATGGTAGCCTTAGCGATTTTAATGCCAATAGTAGCATCTATGGGAGGTAACGCTGGGACTCAGACACTAACAGTCGCAGTTAGAGCAATGGCCACACGTGAGCTTACGGCTTCTAATTCTATTAGAATTTTTGGAAAAGAGATTTTGGTTGGTGCATATAATGGTGTAGTCTTTGCTACTATTACAGGCTTAGTAGCAAGTATGTGGTTTGGAAATGCTCTGCTTGGTATAGTTATAGCTTTAGCAATGATGTTTAATTTAATCATAGCCGGAACATTTGGTGCAGCAATCCCAATGATATTATCTAGATATAAGATTGATCCAGCAATTGGAGCAACAGTTATACTAACGACAATTACAGATGTTATAGGGTTTGTAGTTTTTTTAGGATTGGCAGATTTGTTTCTGGTTTCTTGATTAAACTATTACTTTTTGTATAGTTCTGTTATCTTATATTTTAGAACTAAGGAAGAAAAAATGATACCAAATTATATGCCGTCACTAAATTTTGATTTGGGCGAAACCGTAAGTTTACTTAGGGATAGTGTGTCTGACTTGGTAGCATCCGAAATATCCCCTCGAGCTGAAAATATAGATAAAGAAAATAATTTTCCATCAGATTTATGGAAGAAATTTGGTGATATGGGTTTATTAGGTATAACTGTAGAAGAAAAATATGGTGGAAGTGGACTTGGTTATTTAGAGCATATGGTTGCTATGGAAGAGATTAGTAGAGGGTCGGCTGCTGTCGGATTATCATATGGCGCTCATTCTAATTTATGCGTTAACCAAATTAGATTAAATGGGAGTGAATTTCAAAAAAAACATTTTTTACCTAAATTGATTTCCGGAGAACATATTGGTGCGTTGGCTATGAGCGAAACTGGAGCAGGTTCTGATGTGGTTGGTATGAAATTAAAAGCTATTAAGAAAAAAGATTGTTATTTATTAAGTGGAACAAAGATGTGGATTACGAATGGTCCAGATGCAGATATAATAGTCGTATATGCAAAAACAGACGAGCAAGCGGGATCGCATGGGATTACTGCTTTTATAGTTGAAAAAGGTTTTAAGGGTTTTTCTACAGCACAAAAGCTTGATAAACTAGGAATGCGTGGCTCAAATACATGTGAATTAGTTTTTGATAACTGTGAAGTTCCCTTGGTTAATGTAATAGGAATAGAGGGTGAAGGTGTAAAAATATTAATGAGTGGTCTAGATTATGAAAGAGCCGTTTTAAGTGGTGGCCCTTTAGGACTAATGCAATCATGTTGGGATATAGTCCTTCCCTACGTTCATGAAAGAAAACAATTTGGAAAATCTATCGGTAGCTTTCAACTAATGCAAGGAAAATTAGCGGACATGTACACTACGATGAATGCTTGCAAGGCTTATTCCTATGCGGTAGGAAAAGCGTGTGATAGAGGAGAGGTAACTAGAAAAGATGCGGCTGGAGTGCTTTTGTACACTGGAGAAAAATCCACTTGGATGGCATTAGAGGCTATACAGTGTCTTGGAGGAAATGGCTATATTAATGATTATCCTACAGGAAGACTTTTACGAGATGCTAAACTTTATGAAATAGGAGCAGGTACTAGTGAAATTAGGAGAATGTTAATAGGCAGGGAAATTTTTGAGCAAACAAAATGAATATCAATAATATGTTAGTTTCTCTTTTTTTTTTATTAGTAATTTTATATATATCATTTCCTAAAGGTGAAGAATTATTAGTCCAAAATACGAATGAAATAGAGATAGGAGTTCCAGATTTTCCTTATAATCCTGAAGACAAAAGAGACACCCTTATATTATGTGGGAAGTTATGCTCAAAAAAAAAGGAATTGTGTTATAAAAATATCGAGTACGAGAGAATTGAGTGTGAAGGAATTTTTGTAAGTTGTATAAACATGTGTAGATAATAAAAATTTATAGGAGAAATTATTGCAAGCGATAATATTGTAATAACCTCTGCATGTAGAACACCAATAGGTAGTTTCCAGGGAAATTTATCAAATGTTACAGCACCTCGTTTAGGTTCTGAAGTAATAAGAGATTCAATAAATAAGTCGCGTATAGAACCTAGCGATATAAATGAATCTATTTTTGGTTGTGTTTTACCAGCAGGTATA
>CAYMQD010000191.1:0-2730 GCA_964392475.1 uncultured Alphaproteobacteria bacterium | reverse complement strand
AATAATCACAGTTATAATCTACATTTAACCAACCCTCTTGACCTGAAATAGAATTAATAGTTACAACAGGAGAAGGCATTTCGAAATCACATGGTGTAATCGTTGGAGCTGCATTGTTTTCTGCATCAACAGCACCAATGTCTTCTGAAACACTTACTGACCCTGTTGCATCAGTTGTATTAACAAAACTGTAACTTTCGGAACAATCATTTCCATCACATGTGAAGCTTGAACCATCTTCTCCAGAAAATGTCATAGTTGTAGTTCCATCTGTTTCATATACAAAACTACATGTTGCTGTTGGAGCTGAATAAGTACAATTATCTAGATCTACACAATCAGCACCACAATAATTACTTGCATTAGCATCTAAGCAACCACCAAATACACATGTTGAAGGTACATCATTTAAATAAGGCGCACCTGCAGATGAATTTTGTGCAGTATAAGAAGTAGATGCACATCCATCAAATCCAGCTCAACTATCAGTACCACCACCAATAGCATCAAATTCAGCGGCGACACTACCATCTGCATAATGTGATAATTCACATGCACCAGGATCTAAACAATAGTCCGTTGCTCCAAAAGCAAAACCATCTGAACTACAATGAGCACCATCTCCGGTGATATCTAAACTAATTCCAATTATACTTCCTAAATTAGCAGGAGCTAACGAAGATCCTACATTATAATACATTTTAGATTCGCTTGCATCATAAAAATTGAATGTAATTGTAGGTTCATAAACACCAGGGGTAACCAAAGGATAATTTCCATTTACACCATCAGTAGTTACGTCATCTAAATTAATTGACATTGTTATCTCACCTGTTGCAGGATCAGCCGGCATATATGACCATGCTATATTTAACCCATTATACATAGCACCTAATATGTCGCAATCATTATTAGCACATGTACCTGCAGAAACAGTACTACTTACTTCACCACCATCAACAGGTCCTCCATTAAGTGTAATATCAGAAAATATCACAAAACCTGAAGCCGTCGAACCTATCGGTGACCATTGAATGCCGGGCCCATACGGCGGATGCGATGTCGCATACATAAATGTTAATCCTATAATTAATAACGTTAGTTTCTTCATTTCCCATTTCTCCTATTTAAGTTAGAAATATTTTTCATTATAAGGTCTTTCTCCTCTTCCCAAATTTTTTGCTTTTTTAAAATTAATCCTCAGCTTCATTCTGATCATCAACTTAAGCAATTGCAAAAATTTATTGCATATTTCAATATGTAACAAACACTTTATGTATGTTTATCACAATTTATGACTTGGATCACTTTACTATAATTTTTCCTCGAAATTAATCACTATATATCAATACAGTAATTTATAAAGTAAATCCGGGTCATGATTTTATTGATTATCCACTCACAATTACAACTACTTTTTTATATTATCATTCTATTTATTAAAATTCTGTTACATATATTACTAAAATTTCAAACTATTCACATGAAAATAACCTGAAATTCAATATTTACTACTTCATCATTATCATTTTTTTAGTAATTGTAACCTGATTATTTTTCAATACATAAATATATAAACTAGCCGCTACCTGCAGACTATCCTGATCTTTGCCATCCCAGTCAACCAGATAATAACCTGCATTTATTTTCTTATCAACCAGAGTTTTAACTAAACGTCCCATAATATCATACACAGAAAGATTTACATATGAATCTTCAGGTAATGCAAATTCAATTCTTGTAAAAGGATTAAATGGATTAGGGAAATTTTGTCCCAGTATATATTTTTCAGGGATAGCATTCATTTCAAAAATTTCAACAGTTCCTCTAGTTATTGGATTTATACCATAATATGGAAAATCCATGTTATAATCTACTCTTAATTCCTTATTTTTTTCTTTACTCCATAATCTTAATTCTATTTCATCACCAACAGAATACCCTCCAAGATCTACTCCATAACTTTTAAATCCACCAGAAGCAACTAAAACTACCGGAGTATCCATTTCTATAATTTTGACAGCCCCCACAAACTGTCCATCAGCATATGCAGAAATCTCATCACCTATACTGTAATTACCTACAATATGCTCTATTATTATAGGATGAGAAATACCTGTGTTAATCCGTGGGTAATACGTTGATTGCTGATTATTATATTTTTCTTTATAATCAACTAAATCTATAAATGAAGATAATGTAGATGAAGGAAATGAAAATTCAATCACTTCATCACTAGTTAAATATACCTGATATGATTCACCAAAATACATATGTGTAAGAGACATCTCTCCGATTGAAGGAATATAATATTGTCCCTGATCATTTTTTA
Source organism: uncultured Alphaproteobacteria bacterium (assembly GCA_964392475.1). GTDB lineage: Bacteria > Pseudomonadota > Alphaproteobacteria > TMED109 > TMED109 > CAYMQD01. The sequence goes on along the minus strand of CAYMQD010000191.1, from coordinate 398 downwards.
CTAATAAAATTTCATCATCAATACCATTAAATATTTCCGGAAGAGCCATAGGTGAAAATGAAAAATAAGGTAGTAAATTTATTTTATTAGGCTCTAATATTAATACAGTGTTAGGATCAATAGGCTGACCAGACATCTGAATTATCTGTGATTCTGTACCCGAAATTATCATTCGATAGCCTTCCACTTGTTCTAAATTATTAATTTGATTAACTGAAAATTGCGGCACATACCATTGGCTATTATCATTTGATAAAACCATTACATCAATATCTGATAAAATAGATTCTATATTATTTTGATTCGGAATAACTCCTAAAGAAATTAAATTCTGTACCATTGGATTTACATCAATATTTACAGAAACAATCGTTGTTACCATAATTTCACTTGAATAT
>CAYMQD010000190.1:0-3589 GCA_964392475.1 uncultured Alphaproteobacteria bacterium | reverse complement strand
GTTGTTCATTATGCTAATGAGGTGATTTCGGATATGGGTAATAATACTGATTTTGATTGTTCTACCGATTCAAACTGTGGAAAACATTGGTCTGAAATGGCAGCATTTGTATTATCATTACAATATAATTCTTACAGTGATATGACTCCTGCAGAATTAACAGCATTACATAATCTTACTGGTCAAGCACCTCCTACAGCAGGCGAAGCGATGGATTATCAAACATCTTTAAATGATTTAAAAAATACTATAGGTAACAAATTAGGTTGGAATGCTGATCAATTGGCTCAATTCTAATATTAGATAAAAAATAAATTAAATGCTCACTAAATTATTAGTGGGCATTTTTATTAATATGTACTATTTTATTTTTTTTATTTGTATAATTACTTGAATTTTATCTTCAATATACTATATAGAAGATATAGATAGTCTACGTTTTGCACTGAGTATTCTTGATGAATATAATATATCTAAATTTCAGCCTCATTTCCCAGGCTATCCTGTTTTTTGTTTTATTTCCTATATATTATATAATTTGTTTGGGAATTTAGCCCTATCATTTTCTATTATTGGCGGAATATCAACATTTGTTATAATTTATTTCTCTATTGAAATACTGAAAATAAAAATAAATTCAAAAGAAGCATTAATTGTAATACTTATATTATTTTTTAATCCAATGATATGGATTTTAGGTAATAGATATATGCCTGATCTTTTAGGATTAGCAGTAGCAATTACCTCATTTTACTTTTTAGTTTATTCAAAAAATAAATATTTAAATTATTCAGGATTCTTTCTAACAGGTATTTTATTAGGAATAAGATTGTCATATTTTCCTTTATTAATCATACCTATATCCATAATTTTATTAAAAAAAGAAAATATTTATAAATTTTTATTTTATTTATTTATTGGTATGGCAGTATGGATAATACCATTTATTATAACTGAAGAATTTAATAAAATAATACTATTAGGATACAAACATTCTATTGGACATTTTAATGATTATGGTGGCACAATAATGACTGAAAATGACTTATTAATTAGAATTAAATTTTTATTCCATACAATTTGGTCTGATGGACTAGGAGGCTATTGGCACGGAAGATCATGGGTAACGATTTTTATAAGTTTTCCTATCGTAATAATATTTAAACAATTTTTTATTAAAAAAATACAAATTGATCCTAAATTGAAAATTTTAATTTTTTCTTCAATTGTATATTTAATATGGATATTTTTCTTTCAGAATTTAATTTATAAAAGTAGGCATGTACTGCCAATAGTATTTATTCTTCTAATATTAATATGCTCAACAATCAAATATGAAAAAAAATTATTCATTCACAGTATTTTAATATTATTTCTAATTATATTAACTTCTAATATCGTAATTGGGCACAAAAAAGGTACCGCGATCTCAAATATGACTAAATATTTAAAAAATAAAAAAACAGATTTTGTAATCAGTAATCCATTGGTTAATTATTATTTAAAATCAAATGGAATTAATTCAACTTTTATTAATATTGAGAATTTTAATTTGAATCAGATCAGCGAAGAATTTACTTCTACTAACAAAATAAAAGTAATTGGAAATTATTCAGAATTATTTAATGAAAATTATCAATTATCATTAGATTCAATATTTTATCATAATCCATATATGAATAGAATGTGGTCATCAATTCCAATCTATTCAATTAAATAAAAAATTTTATTTAAAAAAATGGAAAAAAATAAAATGATTACAATAATTGGTGGTGGCCCAGCTGGTATGGGAATAGCATATTATTGCAATGAAAATAAAATTTCCTATGAATTATACGAATTAAATTCAATTGTAGGTGGCAATTGTAGAACATTCAATATAAATGGATTCAGATTTGATTCAGGTGCACATCGATTCCATGATAAAGACAAAAAAAGTACGAAAATAATTAAAAAATTAATGAAAAATGATCTCAAATTAATTAATGTACCTAGTCAAATATATATTAATGGTAAATTTATTAATTTTCCGCTTTCACCAATAGATTTAATTAATTTTCTTGGATTTTCAAAATTTATTTTAGAAACCATAAAATTATTTTTTATAAAAGTAAAAAATAAAAAAATAAAAAACTTTCAGGATTTTGCTATAAACAAATATGGATATAAAATCTCAAATTTATTTTTACTTAATTATAGTAAAAAATTATGGGGTTTACCACCAACAGAATTATCAATTAAAATAGCAGGTAAAAGAATTAATGGTATAAATATTAGAACATTTTTATTAGAATTATTAAATGTAAAAAAGAAAAATCATTTAGATGGTATTTTTTACTATCCAGCATATGGAATTGGTACAATCTTCAATAAAATGAAAAACTATTGCGGAGATGAAAATTTTCATTTAAATAGTAAAGTTAGTTCAATCTTACATGAAAATAAAAAAATTACTTCAGTTATAATCAATAACAAAAAACAAATAAATATCAAACATCTAATAAGTTCTCTATCATTAGATATTTTGATAAAATTACTTAGTCCAAGTCCACCAAAAAACATTTTGAAAATTTCAAAATCAATAAAATATAGAAATTTAATTTTAGTAATATTTTTGCTTAATAAATCTTCAATTAATAATAACGGTTCAATGTATTTCCCATCAGATGAATTTATTTTTACAAGAATTTACGAACCAAAAAATAGATCCGGTAAAATGTCGCCGATAAATAAAACATCTTTAATTGTAGAAATACCATGTATGGATAATGATAAAATATGGAATTCAAATAAAAAAAATCTGATAAATGAAATAAAACAACAATTAATTAATATTAACTTTTTTAAAGAATACCAAATATTAGAAAATAATATAAAAAAAATCAGCAAAGCTTATCCCGTATTAGAATCAGATTACATTCAAAAATTAAATCCTATCAAAGAATATCTATCTAAATTTGAAAATTTATATATTAATGGAAGAAATGGTAATTTTGAATATACACATATACATGATCACCTTAAAGAAAGTAATCTTATAATATCTACTATTAAATCACACTTAAATAATTATTAAAACACCTGTCCTACTTATAAATTAATAAATTTAATGTTAGAATAGTCAAACTATTTTTCAAATATATATTCGATTTTTTTATTTACATTATTTTATTAAAAGTAATAAATTATAATCAGTGGGTATTTAGTATGATTTTAAATACTAAAAACATAAAAATTATAATTTAATATAAATACAAAAAAAAATAAAGTAATTGATAAAATATTTCCTTTTATTTTTATTATTTCATAATATTCTGTTTTCTAATAATACATATATTTCCGGAAAAGTTCTTGACGAAAATAACATTCCTATTAGAGATGTTAATATCTATATCATAATGACACCTAACGCTAAAAAATCAGAAGTATTAGATGGAACCTATTCTGATGAATATGGAGAATTCACCCTTGAAGTAAATAATCATAAATCATTTCAAATTATATTTACCCACATTGGATTTAAAAAAAACAAAAAAAATATTGAAATTAAAAATAATAACGTTGATTTAGGTAATATAATATTAAAAAA
>CAYMQD010000189.1:0-5264 GCA_964392475.1 uncultured Alphaproteobacteria bacterium | reverse complement strand
TATTGGAAAAACAAAAAAAAGGTAAAAAAAGGATGAAACAAGTAGGTAATGTGGAAATACAACAGGAGGCATTTTTGGCAGCTTTAAAAATGGATTAAATTAAATAGATTTTATTTTTTTCTAAAATATCGAACCAAATTTTATTTTGTGGAAATACTCAATTATATTAAGAAAAGTTATGTATTTATTGGATTTTATTATCTAAGATTCACTTAGATAGGCAATTATTTTGGCATATTTTCAAGTTTTACAATTACTTATTTTTGTAAGCTTTATGGCTGTAGGCCAAATGTTATTCAAAAAGACGGCGTTATCAATTTCTTCTGCTTCTGGAGCTTCTAGCGGAAAATTACCCGCAGGATTATTTGAAGGGATAATTCTGGCAATGCAAGTTCCGTGGCTTTATGCTGCATTACTTGTATACGCTATTGCTACTGTTACCTGGCTATATATACTGCAACGGATACCCCTTTCTATGGCTTATCCTTTTTCGGCTTTATCAATGATTATTGTACCACTTGCTTCAACACTTATATATGGAGAAAAATTATCTTTAAATTATTGGTTTGGCGCTATACTTATCATTTTAGGGATAAGTGTTATCGCTAGATAATTAATTGGAATTTTTAAGGATAGATTATAAATTATCATAGTATTAATTTAATTGTAAAAATGAAAAAAATATTTATTGCTATCAGTATCGTTTTATCGTCTATGCTAATTACTCTTATACTATTAGAGGTTGTATTATTATTTTTTCCTGTAAATCAAGGTCTTAGAGCGCAAGCGGTAAATGAATATTCTCCTATATTTAGATTTCAATCTAATAGGGAAGTTCAATATTCAAAGACATGGAATTTTAGTTTACGCAATAATGTTAAAACTAATAATGTAGGTTTTGTGTCTGATTTTAATTATAATGAGTCTCTTACTTCTCCTTTAATTGCCATTATAGGAGATTCCTATGTAGAAGCACTTATGGTGCCCTTCGATCAAACAATTACAGGAATAACAAATAGAGAAGCAAAAAGGGCTGGTGGCAGAGTATATTCGTTTGCAGCATCTGGTGCAGGATTGTCTCAACATATGGTTTGGGCTAGGTATGCTAGTGAAACTTTTGGTGCAAATGCATTTGTATTCGTAATAATTGCTAATGATTTTATGGAGTCTCTTCAATCTTATGAAACGAGTCCAGGGTTCCATCGTTTTCAAATAGAAGATAAAAATAAATGGAATATGGTTTTATCTGAGTATAATCCATCTATTATTAGAAAGGTTCTTAGAAATTCTAATTTAGCTATGTATTTGGCTACTAATTTAAAAGTACATGCTAGGCTAGGTATACCACTGATATTAGGAAGTAGAGATAAAAGGGTAAATTATGTAGGAAATGTTAATTTTGATTATTCAGCTAATTTTTGGGAGGATTCAAAGTTAGCAACAGATATTTATCTTGAAAATCTTCCTCAGTGGACTAATCTTTCCGAAGATAAAATGATTTTTATTATCGATGGCATCAGACCAGATCTATATTCAGATGAAGCATTATTAGCCACTAGAGATAGTTTTTGGTACAAAATGAGAAAATACTTTATAGAAGAAGCTACATTAAAAGGGTATCGAGTTATAGATATGCAAGATATATTTCTAGAAAATTTTGTTGAAAATAAAATGAAATTTGAATTTGAGAGAGATTTACACTGGAATGAAAATGGGCACAGTGTAGTTTCAAATGCTTTATTAAATAGTAATTTATGGGAAGATATTTTTTATCATTAAAATTTCATATAATATTTATTTTTAATTAATAGGTAAGTAGCTACTAGGCCTACGGCAGACAATATTGCAAGACTGGGTTCTAGCGGAACTCTAAACCGGGATTGCCCTATAAATCCGTATAGTGGAGTCATATAAAAAATAGGAAATAATGATACTGATATTAGCCAATATTGTTTCTTTAATATTAACATTATAAAACCTACAATTCCAAATATCCTTAAGACAAAAGCAAATAAAACTGCAAATAAATGGCATAAAAACTCCAAATTAATCTTAATTTCTTTTGAATCAATATTTCCATAAAATAATTGATTGATAAATTTAGAACTATGATCATTACCGCTAATCAGACGCTCTATATTTGACCCGCCTCCTGAAAAGAATAAATTTACTATGGAACGTAACCCAACAAGCAGTATTTCATTAAATTTAAAGTTTTGGAATTCTTTTATCGCTTCGCTCATTAAAATCTCAGAACTTTTAGGAGTTTGATTTTGTTGATAGTCTGGAGAAACCTTAATAATCTTAGAAAAAATATTTTCATATTTAGAAAAAACTAGCTCATAGTTTCTACTGGAATGTTTGGCTAATTCTAAAATATTCTCCCATGCTTGATATCCTGCATTAGCAACGAATGTATGCTTTCCAAAATAATTATTGTTTCTTTCAAGCCAGTATCCATTTAATACTAGTATTATAATAAATGTAAGAAGTGATAAAATTAGACCTTTTTTTACTTTTAAATTGTGTTTTTTAATTGCTATTAAAAAAATTATTATAGGAGAAATATAAGTAAAATAGAAAAAGGCGGGTCTAACATAGGCACATAAGGAAGCAATAATTCCTGTAACTATATATGGCCATATACCCTTTTGAGAATGCATAATCCATATGCCAAAACTAATGAAGAAGGTAAATAAGGTTTCGGTTTGAATGAGCTGTGCAGAAAAAAAACTATTTGGGTTAAACAAAATAATTACATAAATTAATTTAGAGCAGGCAAGGCTATATTTTTTTAATATACTGCTATAGATTATGCTAGTTATAAGTAATAATAAAATTTGTGAAATGATAACTGCGTCTATGTAGTAATTTGAAAAGAAGAACATAAATATGCTTATATAGATAGGATATCCAGGAGTATTCCATACCTTTGGCAAACAGCTTTCTAAGTATGCAAATCCTCCACACGAAAAAAAACCTCTTGCAGAATTAATGTAGTCATAGGGGTCAGTGCTAGCAAAGAGCCGAGTATTGTTGTCTATCATTAGTAAAGCAATAGAAAATATTGCATACATTAATGTAGAGACAGAAAAAAAAACAAAATTAGGCGAAAACTTCATAATATTTATAGTATAAGATTGTTCAGTTTGAGTCATAATATCTTCATACTGATTTAAAGATAGTTTATATTCTATTTTTTATAATAGAAAAAACAAAAAATAAACAACTGTTTTCAAGTAATATCAAAAAATTCTAAACGATAATTTATTACTTGACGTTCATGTGTTGAACACTCTATATTGCGTTGTTCATTAGACGAACACTATTTTTAAAGATTAGAGATTTATGGGGCAGTTAGACGAAAATACAGAAACAGTTCAGGCTGTAGAATTCCATTCTAAAGAAGAAATTACATTGGGTGTGCTTTCTGCTGTAGAAGAAGATAGTAGAATTACCCAAAGATCTATAGCTTCAGAACTGGGTATTGCCTTAGGATTGGCAAATTCTTATTTAAAAAGATGTGTCGATAAGGGTTTAGTAAAAATACAACAGGTGCCTCGTAACAGATATGCATACTACTTAACTCCACGGGGTTTTACAGAAAAAGCTAGGCTAACTGCCGATTATTTAAAATTTTCTTTTCATTTTTTTCGTCGCTCTAGAAAAGAATTTGAAAATATCTTTGAAAACTGTATTAAGGAAAATAAAACTAAAATACTGTTCTCAGATATTTCTGAAGTTTCTGAAATAGCGATCTTATCTTCTCTGGATAAGAATATTGAAATTGTCGGAGTCATCGGAAAGGGTAGAAAAAGATTTTCCGGAGCAAAAGTAATATTAGAAATAAATGAAACGTTAACTTTTGACTATATAGTTATTACATCAATCATTAATCCACAATCGCAATATAAAAAATATGCGGCACTTTTGGGTGCGCAGAGGGTAGTTTTCCCTGAAATGCTTAGTATAGATAATAATAAGGAAGCAAGCAATTGAAACACTGGTATGTTGCTCATACACATTCTAAGAGTGAAATTAAAGCAACTATGAATTTAAGAAGGCAAAATCTAGAGGTATATTTTCCTCAAATGCTTTATTCAAATAAAAAAACAAAATTTATTAAAAATGCAATAAAACCTCTTTTCCCAAGATATGTGTTTGTTGCTATAGACTTGGCTAAACAAAGATGGAGATGTATTAATTCTACATATGGAGTAAAAAATATTGTTTCTTCAGGCGATAAGCCTATAGCCGTTCCAGAAAACATTATGCAAGAGCTTAAATCACGTGAGGACGCAGATGGTTTTATAAATAGTATTCCAAAGGCTCCCTTTAAAAAAGGCGATAAAGTGAGCATAATAGATGGCCCTTTATATGGGAATATTGGTAATTTTGATCAATTAAGTGAAAGTCAAAGAGTTAGTGTTCTTCTCGAGTTAATGGGTAGAACGGTTTCAGTGTCTTTAGGCATAACATCTATTACACTGGCATAAAAAATAAAAATATTTGAATAAAATATTTTTTACAAAAAATGGGGCGAATAGTTTTTATTCGTATGGCGGTAGCGTGACTAAATTAATAAAAAATTCTATTCCTTTTGCTAGACCTATATTGGACGAAAAGGAAAGAAAATTGGTTTCTGAAGTTTTATCAGGATATATTCTGACACATGGACCCAATAATGAAAAGTTTGAGCTAGATTTTGCTAAATTGATTGGCGTAAAGTATGCAATATCAACATCTAGTTGCACTGCAGCTATTCAGCTATGTCTTATGGCAAAAGATATAGGAGCAGGTGATGAGGTTATAGTTCCTGCTATGACACATGTTGCGACTGCTCACGCTGTGGAACATCTAGGGGCAAAACCTGTTTTTATAGATGTTGAAAAAAATACAGGGAATATTGACGCTGAAAAAATTCGTGAAAATATAAATGAAAATACTCGTGCAATTATACCAGTCCATTATTTGGGTCTTACTTGTGATATGGAAAAGATAAATTCTATTGCTAATGAATATGGACTTTATGTTATTGAAGATTGCGCACTAGCACTGGGAGGATCATTTAAAGGAAAAGCAGCAGGCTCTTTAGGGCTTGGAGGATGTTTCTCATTTTATCCGTCAAAACATATCACCACTTTAGAGGGAGGTTTTGTTACCACTAACGATTAAAAGTTTCAAGAAAAGATTAAGAAACTAAGATCTTTCGGGTATTCGATAGATTTAAAAGAACGAAAAGAGCCAGGTGTATATGATATTGA
>CAYMQD010000188.1:0-6220 GCA_964392475.1 uncultured Alphaproteobacteria bacterium | reverse complement strand
GCTTTTGAAGCACCTCCATTACCTACCCTAAATCCACAAATAATTTCATCATATATTAGTACTATTCCAAATAGATCACAAATCTCTCTTACTCTTTCTAAAAAGCCAGGTGCAGTTTTTTCAGTACCAGCAGGCTCTATTATAACAGCTGCAAAATCTTTTGGATTGTTCTTTACCAAGGCATGAAGAGCATCTGCATCATTAAAAGGAATAGTATATGAAAGTTTAGTTACTGTCTTAGGAACACCTAGGTTTCTATTTGTATTACCAATATACCAATCATGCCAACCATGATAACCAGAAAATGCTATTAAATCTCTACCCGTATAGGCTCTAGAGATTCTTATAGCTGCTGCAGTAACATCAGATCCATTTTTTCCAAAACGAACCATTTCTGCATACGGTATTAATTTTTTTAATTTTTCAGCTAACTCTAATTCCTTAGGATGCGGCATTGACAAAATTACCGATTTTTGCAGTTGTTCATAAACTGCCTCGTTTACTTCTTTATCAGCATAACCCAATATAACTGACATTAGTGCCATTACATAGTCGATATAATTGTTATTATCTAAATCTTTTACTTTACACCCTTTACCTTCCTTTAAAAACATCGGGGAAATACCTAATGGCCATTGTAAATAAGATTTAGAGAAAGTTTGCGAAGCTAAAGGTATAGTTTTTAAAGCCCTTGAAAAGTATTTATTAGATTTTACAAAATCATTTTTTTCTAAAGGTTTATTTTTGTTTATCATTAAATCCTTCCTGAATATTTTTTAAAACTTCCGAGGTCTTTAGTCCTATATTGTCATTATATGATGAAATTGCTTGATTATATAACCTTTCCCTATATTTAAATTTACTCTTCCAAATATTATTAATTTCTTTTATATCTAAATTCAAAATTTTCAGTATTTTTAATTCCCAATTTTTAGAATCCATATCTATAAATAAGAATGAATCTTTAAATTTTTTTCTAAGTTTTGAATTAGTTAAAGGATGAATTTTTTTTGAATCCAGCCATATAATAGGTTTATCCAAACCCGTACACCAACCCAATGTACTTGTTGGTTTCATTGTAACTATAATATCAGCAGCTGACCTGATATACCTAAAATCTTCTCCTTTGTGAAATATAACATTATTCTTAGATGTAAATACTTTTTTGTATGATGGCTCGTAAGGATATCTTTTAGTCGGATATTGCTTAAAAATAACTTTATAATTAATTTTTGAATAAACTTTCTCAATTAACGTTTTATCGGTAGAAAAAATATGATTATCTGTAGGTTCGTATAAGCCAGTTCTGTAATTAGCATTATACGGAGATGTACTTACATGAAATAGCGCCTTATCTTTGTTTTTTATACCAAGCCTTTTACGAGCTAAAATTCTTTGAGCAGACTTATTAAAAATTATTCTAGTTTGTTCTGCTAATCCAATAGCGTGTGCAAAACCTTTACGGTGTTTTCCAGCTTTTTCTACTGCTAAAACCGCTTCATTTGATGATACTAAAAAATAGTCTGCAGCTACAGGATCATATTTTTTATGTTTATAGTCAGCTAAAGCAGAAATACCTGCCGTTACTCCATGTTCAAATTCTATGACCTTAATTTTCCTTTCTCTACATAATTCTAATACTTGTCTACCTAAAAGACCTTTTAAAGCATTAGTAAGATATAATTGCGTAGATTCGGGAAATGACTTATCAAACCATTTTATCAGTTCAGGCATACAATCACGTGTTTCTCTTAAAACTGCAGCAATATGTCCACAAATATTAGTTGCAACTGCATCAGCTTGTTCATTTGTAAATTTTAAATTATTATATAATGAGGATTTTATTAATGGCTTTAAATTAGTTAGCAAAGGACCTTCTATAGTAAATATCATATCAGAACTTATAGATATTTTTTTAAAATCTGGAAGAGGAAGTATTTTTCTATATACATATTTATTAAAAACAAGACTGGGTAAGACTTCTTTTAAAGCTTCATTAAGCTGTCCTACAACTATAGTGGGCTTACCTCTGCTAAAATACTTTAATATAGAGGCTATAACCATACTAAATGGAAGCCTTTTAGAATACACTAGATATCTTTGTATTACATTTTTAGTTGATGTTTCATTAGGATCTGGACCAACATCGTAATTAATATGGTTTACTTTACATTTGATATCTTTAAAAAAACCTAGTTCTTTTAAAACAAATGCCGGATGAGAAAATCTAGCTGGCATGTAAACAATATTCTTATCACATCTTTGAGTTTTAGTAATAAACATATTTATTTCTTTGGGATCATAGCTATTTATAAATTGCGATAAGACCTTTGATCTATAGATTATTCCAGCACATAAGCGAAAAAAAAGATTGGAAACGTATAAAGAATTTGGCTTTAATCTATAATAATCCCAAAATAATTTTGTATTTAAAGTTGTTTCAATTTCTCGTGTTAAATTTGATACATATTTTCCTATATATAATGAATCTTGGTTGCTTAATAATTTTTCAATATTTTTTATTGGCTTTTGTAAATACATAGATTCTGATAAAAAAGGGTTATCAGAAATTAATACTGAATTAGGCGAAACCTTTAAAGAAACCTCTACTGCTTGAGGCGTGTCTACTAGAGAAAATTCTTTCATAAATAACTTGTTAATTAACTAAACGTGAAAAAAATTCATAAGAAAATGTAAATTCGGGTCAAAAATATCTGGTTTTCTATAATAATTCACATATTGTGTCTTGATGTTAGACCAAATATAATGACCTGTGCATAAGCCTATTAATAAACTGTACGGTAAAATAAATATTTCATAAAATTTATCTTTTATTTTATTCTTCTCCACTTTTTGGACTTCTTCTGAATTCAGACAAACCCTGTACAAAAAGTTTTCACCAATATCAAAATAAAATGCAGCATCTGAGATTATGTTTCTTTTTTTTTGCCATGAATTTTGTTTTACTCTCGCCATAGTAAGAATTTTAGTTAAGTCTACATGCTCACTCTTAGATATATGGAAAGAACCCCCCATATCAAACTTATTTTTTAATTTAGATATTTTTATTACGTAATCTGAATCTGATGTAAATAATGTATCCTTAAATTTTCCATTTCTGCTATCTGAATCAAAATCATAACTATTTAACTCAGATAAAAGCACGGGCTTAAAAGAATCACCTAAAGTTTTTAAAGCATAATTTATAGCTGAAGATTTAGATCCTATTCCAGAATTTTCATAACGAAGCGCTTTTTCTCCTCCGCATAAAACACCCCCTGCACTAGGTATAACATAATCCGGAGAAAGTATTCTAATATACTCAGAAAATTCCATATAGTATTTTTTTTCTTTAGCGGCTGCCTTCTCTCTTAACTCTTTATTACTTAAGTTTTTATAAAACATTGGATAAGGTCCATGTCCGGCATATGGTATAATAGCTATATCTACAGGTCCATATTTCTCTTTAACATTTTCAACGTATTTTTTTTCAAAAGGATTATCATTAAAATTGCATATAACTTTACTATCAAGTTCAAAAAAAGCTACGGAATCTACTGCTGGATGAATAGTTCCTGGATTTATCCAACACTTATCTTGTTTTCCTAACTTTATACCATTTTCTGGATTAGAAATTTTTATATTTTTAAAACCCAAGTCTGAAATCATTCTTGCTGTAAAATTATTCACATACCAAGATACTAATATTGGAGTAGTTTTAGGAAACAGATTTAAAGTATCAGGATCAAAATGGTCTGGGTGTGTATGAGTAATATATATATAATCAGGATTGATATTCGCTATTTCCTGATCAGAGAGTGAAATTTCTGGAAAGTTATATATATCCGTATTACTTACTTTACCATATGTAATCCAAGGATCACACAAAATCCTGTTCTCTCTGCTTTCCAAAAGCATCATAGCGTTTACATAATGCGTTATCTTCATTGTTATTTCCCCTCAGTATGGGGTTTCAAAGCCATAGCTAAAATTGATGAGCTTGAACCTTTTAAGAATTCTGGTATCCATCTAGAAGCATTACCTCTAAAAGGTATTATCCATTTAGCTATAAAAAAAGCTTTCGGAATATCCCACATCCAGGCTGGTTTTTTAACCAACCACGGAACTATATATTCATGTTCAAAATTAAAATTCTTAAACAATCTTGATACTGATACTTCAGTGTAAGGATGAACATGGGTAGGATCATTAAAATAACTTTTGTAAGAATATCGCCAATTAGGGCATACTAATATTACCGCAGATCCAGGTTTTAAAATTCTCCAAATTTCAGTCATAAAGTTTGCTGGTGAATAAAGATGCTCTATAACTGATGTAGCTGTAACTATATCTATAGTTTCGCTAGCTATTGGAAAACTATCTGATTCAAAGTTTACATTGTCACTTATATCCAAACCATTAGGCTCTAAACCATATTCCCTACAAACATTAATAAAAGATAAATCTGCAGAACCCAAGTCTAGGACCTTTTTCCCACTGGATAACCCCTCTAACCCTCTGTGTACAAGTAAATTATGAAAGGTATCAAATACTCTTCTTTTAAGAAAAATTTGAGACTCATGAGAATATTTTTTTTCTTGTAAAAGTCCTTTTCTATATGCAGATATATCTTCTTTCGAATGCATTTAATGCCGTCCTTTCTAATAAATTATGTCCCTTAATAAATATAAAGCCTCGGCAGTTTCCATTCCAGCCTCAGACACTCTAAGAAAAGCTAATGATTTAATTCCTTTAAGAGATCTTGGATGAGGCCATTCTCTAATTTCATCTTTATAACACTCCATAGCAGCTAATTTTAAACCTAAAAAGCCTTCTATATTAACATAGGTATTTGGTTGAAACCTTTTTTCAATCGTATATTCTGAGGAAGATAATATTTCTCCTGAGTATATTTTTATTTTTGGCAAATTTGGAAGTGGACGAGTAGCTGTTATTACTGCTTTTGCCACAATCTGATGATCTATATTTAAATCATATCCATAATGAGTTAATATAGTATTGGGCTTATTTTTTTCTATAAAATTTTCTATATATTGAACTATATCTAGAAAAGCAACTGAATCGAGTTTATTATCTGGAAAATTACCAAAAAAAGGTTCATTCGCTCCTAAAATCTTGGCGGCTGATTTTGCCTGTGTTTGAAGTCTTGTTAGTTTTTCTAAATTATCTGAATCTCTTATTCTTGAATTAACTCCTGTAGAAACAAACAGAATAAAAACTTTACTTCCTTCTTTTACAAAACGTGCAATAGTTCCGCCAAACGCTAGCACCTCATCATCAGGATGAGCCATTATTACACAAATATTTTTATTACTTGTCATTTGGATACTCCTGATTAGAAACTATATATAAAAATAAAACAATAATGGTAAATCTTTTTCTCTTAAATATTAAATCTAAACTATACCTTTAATTTCTTTAGATACTCTTTCAGCACCCTTTCCATCTACTATTTTTTTACCTAACGAAGATAATTTTATACATTCAGATGGGTTTTCTATTAAAAATATTACATTTTTTAAAATTGATTTACTATTGCTCTCAGCGCCTAATGAAACACCATAAAAAACCCAGCTCTCAACCAATATCTTGTGCCCATCGTTTTGCGGAACTAAAACGGTTGGAATACCAAAAAATAATCTTTCAAAGTGAGAGCTTCCTGGGGCCCCTATGGCTAGATCAGTAGAATGGTAAATCTCAACTAAATTATTTGGTTCTACCAATACTTTAATATTTTTTCTATTCACAGATAAATCATATACATCCTTTAAATGTGGTGAATTTTTTCCCATTAAAACTGTGATTGAAATTTTACTTAATAAAACATCTGAATCTAAGAGAGTCTTCAAAACGAGCTTAGTTATTCCCTTACTATCGAATGTTCCAAAACTAATAAGTAGATTTATATCATTTTGCTTCTTCTTATATATCTTTTTATTAATAAGTTTTATTTTATTTCTTTTGATACCAGAATCCGAATATAAAATTGGTGCATAA
Organism: uncultured Alphaproteobacteria bacterium; assembly: GCA_964392475.1. Classification (GTDB taxonomy): domain Bacteria; phylum Pseudomonadota; class Alphaproteobacteria; order TMED109; family TMED109; genus CAYMQD01. The sequence goes on along the minus strand of CAYMQD010000188.1, from coordinate 202 downwards.
GTAGGTCCGGCTAAAACATTTTTGCTGACCTTTGCATTAGGTTGATGATTAAGAATTAAGTCTACTTTTGGATATGGAAAAAAATCACATATAGAAATTGTGGGAACCTTGTTGGATATATATTCAAGTTTTTGTATGTCTATAAGATTACTATCTACAACAACCATTTTTACTCTTTTAGTTAGTATAAATTTTTTTAAAG
>CAYMQD010000187.1:0-3538 GCA_964392475.1 uncultured Alphaproteobacteria bacterium | reverse complement strand
GTTAAGCATATTTATTTCATTACTGAAGGATCGCTCCATATTATACCTTTCTATAATGTGATATTTATATTTTTAATCTATATCCAAGAATATTTACTATTATAAGTATCTTTTAATGTACTACCAACTATTTCGTAATGTCCTCAAAGCAAGAAATACTTCTAAATCTGAAGGAGCATCCGGTAAATTTTCAAACTGTTTTTTTAATCCTAATATTACATTTTTCTCCTGTAACCGAAAAAATGTATTTATTTCCCTTTCATTTTCTATATCAATAACTAGATTATCATTTTTAAGTTTTTTAATTTTTTCTTTCATCTTTAGTGCGGCTTCATTTGTAGGTTCTATGCTTAAAGTAAAACCCAGATTATTTTCTAAATAATCATGACCTGGATAAATTAGTGTTTTATTATCCAAAGTAAAAAGATAACTCGTAAATGTTTCATATAAATGTTTAGGGTGACCACCATTATGGCAGTTGCCTGCTCCTGCATTAAATAGTGTATCTCCAGAAAATAGTGAGGGTATCTCAGTTAATGATAATAAACATATATGGCTCATAGTATGCCCAGGAGTATCCAAAACTTTAAGTTCAACCGTTTTTCCTACTTTTATTATATCTCCTTCTACTAAGCCTACGTCAATTCCAGGAATTTTATTTTTAGCTCCGGCATGGGCAAATAATTTTGCATTTGTTTTATTAATAAGTTTTTGATTACCTCCTATATGATCAAAATGCTCGTGAGTGTTAACTATAGTAGTAATTTTCCAATCACGTTTTTTTGCTTCTGCAATACACTTATCATATGCGAGTGGGTCTACTGCAAGAGCTTCGCCTGTTTCTTCACATGCTATTAAATAATTATAATTTCTATATGCGTTTAAAGTATTAATTTGGACTACTATCATTAAATGTACTCTCTTAGCCTATTTATCTAACTTAAACATGTTACATTTATACTAAAATCCTATCAAGAAAGGAGTATAAAATATATCTTCAGAATATAATTCAGACTAAGAAATAACGTTCTAAATAATAAATTTTATCAGGAATAAATCTATATAACGTCTTTAACAGTGGACAGAGAAATGGATTAGTAAATTGATTACATCAATTTTCCATACAACACTGAATGTATGCGATAGACCGAATGTGTAAAATATATTTTTTCGAGACTTATCAGTAACTAATAATCATCTCTTGAAAATTTTTTTCGTTGTAACTTTCGCCATCTTCTCACTGCTTCCGCCTTCTCACGGGCTCTTTTCTCAGATGGTTTTTCATACGAGCGCCGTTTTTTCATTTCCCTATACATACCCTCTCTTTGCATTTTCTTTTTTAAGACCTTGAGAGCTTGGTCTACATTATTGTCTCTAACAATCACCTGCAAAATGTATATTCCCTAATTTTATTTATTTTTCCATTAAAACTGATAAGCTAAGTAACACAATGAAAGATTTTTGTGAAGTCTTTTGTTATAAAGTTTAATTTTGACTATTTAAAAGAAACTATATAAAAATAATTTTTATTATCATGTCTATTCTTAAAATTGCAAAAATGGGACATCCCATACTAAGAAAAGTTGCTAACCTTGTTGATGACCCAAAATCGGATGAGGTAAATAGCCTCGTTCGAAATATGTTAGAAACCCTAGCTGATTTGGGAGGAGGTGGTATTGGTCTAGCAGCTCCTCAGGTTCATATATCCTTAAGAATAGTAATTTTTGAAGTGCCTGAAGAAAGAAACTCTAAAGAAAAGTCTGTACCATTAACAGTATTAATAAATCCCAATATAGAACCAATAGGAAACGAAAATGATCCGGACTATTGGGATACAGACTGGGAAGCATGTTTATCCGTACCTGGTTTAAGAGGACTGGTAAAAAGACCTACTCAAATAAGATACAAAGCTCTTACTCTTGATGGCAGTTCAATAGAAAGAGAGGCCAATGGATTACATGCTAGAGTAGTTCAACATGAATGTGACCACTTAGATGGTATATTATACCCTCAAAGAATGAAAGATATGTCAAGCTTGCAATTTATTTCTGAATCCCATCACATAGATTAAGAAAATAACTTAATAATGTATCAAGAAAAAAATATTCGTATCAAAAATAAAATACTTAAATCTACTTTTAATCATATACATATAAATGGGTGGAGTGGGCATTCCATGTTATTAGGGTGCTCAGATGTAGGGGTTTCACGAGACCAATTAAACCAATTATTTCCTGAAGGTATTGATGAATTGATAGATCACTACTTTTTAATTTCCGAACAATCTATGATCAGACAATTATCTAAAATTAATCTTGATAATATGAGGATAAGAGATAAAATTTCCTTAGGAGTAAACATAAGACTTAGAAAAAATTATAAACATAAAGAGCCTTTAAAAAGACTTTATGCTGTAGGCATTTTAAAACCACAGAAATTATTGCCCAAAATATGGAAAACTTCTGACTTAATATGGAAAATAGCAGGAGATAATTCTACTGACCACAATTACTATACTAAAAGGGCTCTTCTTTCTTGGGTATATTTGAGTACTTTAACCTACTGGCTAGACGAATCAGATAATGCTTTAGTTGAAGCATTTCTAGAAAGAAGAATAAACGAAGTATTATTTGCTGGTGGAAAGTTTAACAAAATCGTAACTTCTTTAAAAACTAGATCGTATTATATGAATAAGTTATTGGAAAAACTGGGAAACAAACTTTATAAAACTGATTAAAGAAAGTTTATTTTTTATTTTTAACTCTCGTAACATGGCCCATCTTTCTACCTTCTTTAATTTCAGTTTTGCCATACACATGTAAAATGCTGCAAGGTTCATCTATATAGGAAAGCCATGTATTTATTTCCTGTCCCAAAAGATTTTTCATAATAGCATCATAAACTCGTTCCGTGCTCCCAAGAGGTAAGTTCATAGCTATGCGAACTAATTGTTCAAATTGACTTACTCTAGCCGCGTCTATAGTCCAATGGGCAGAATTGTGTGGCCGAGGAGCAATTTCATTTACTATTACATCTTGATCACAAACAAACATTTCAACGGTTAAAATTCCCTCAATATTTAGTAATTCAGCAATTTTTTTTGCGACTTTCTGAGCTTTATTTGAAGTTTTAGGAGTAACCCTTGCTGGAACTATAGTTCTATCTAAAATATGATTTTTATGCTGGTTTTCTGATACATCATAGCTTACAGAGTTACCAGTTTTATCTCTGGCAATCGTTACTGAAATTTCACAGTCATAATTTATCCAAGATTCAAGCACGGATTCTTGAAGTGTTTTTTCTAAATCAGACAATTTTATCTCTTTTATAGAGGTAAATGTAGTCTGTCCTTTTCCGTCGTAACCCATCCTTCTGGATTTTAATACACACGGAAAGCCGATTTTATTAAATCCTTCCTGAAGGTCAATAATATTCCTTACTAGAAAAAATGGTGCAACAGGAATACTATTTTTAAATTGGCTTCTACTGTTTCGTCATAAAACTCAGGTTGTTGAGAAATATAACACACCTTTGCTCT
>CAYMQD010000186.1:0-10322 GCA_964392475.1 uncultured Alphaproteobacteria bacterium | reverse complement strand
AGCATCTGTAGGACAATATGGTCCTTTAGTCCACTTCGGAGGAGTCATAGGTGATTATATATCTAGACTAACTCGTGACCAGGTGCATCCTCATATTCTTCTAGCATCTGGAGCAGCAGCAGCAATTTCTGCTGGTTTTGGGGCTCCTATTGCAGGGCTTATATTTGCACATGAGGTAATATTAAGGCATATGGCTATAAAAGCTTTTGCACCGATCCTTGTTGCATCTGTAACAGCCCATACGGTAAGGCAAACTTATTGGTCATCAGATCCAATGTTTCTGACTAACCTGGGAGGTATAGAAGGTTTATATGAATTACCAGCACTTGCCATTCTGGGAATTATATGCGGTCTTATTGCTACTATTTATATGCGGGGTTTAACTGGACCTTTACCTATTCCAAAAAAATTACCACTTGTAATAAGGCCTGCAATAGCAGGTTTAATTTGTGGTGTTGTTGGTTTATTTGTACCACAAGTATTAGGTTTAGGCGTAGAGCCAATAAGAGATATGATTGCAGGTGAAGGATATTTTTCTTTTTGGCTTTTGTTACTTTTTTCTAAACTAATTTTAACAGTCATTTGTATAAGGATGAATTTATTTGGAGGAATATTTTCTCCTGCTTTGTTTATAGGAGTAGCAACAGGTTGCTTAGTAGCTTCTATGTTTGCTTTAATTTTACCTGATACAAATCCTTCTTTATTTGCAGTAGCTGGTTTGGCTGCGGTTACTGCCTCTGTTATTGGAGGTCCTATCTCGACTATATTAATAGTATTTGAACTGACCTCTGACTACCAAGTAGCTTTAGGGGCAGGTGTTAGTGTAGTATTTTCTATGCTCGTTTCTGGAAAGATTTATGGACATTCGGCTTTTGATCAAATTTTGCTTACCAGGAATATAGATATTCATAAAGGACGTAATTTGTTGCGGATGTCTGCTGTAAAAATTGAAGGGTTAGCCCATTCTGATTTTATTCGTGTAGCGTCAGAACATACTATAGAGCAAATGATTAAAATACTTTCAAGCTCGGGCTTTAGTGAAGGCTATATTTTAGACTCTAAAGGAAAATTAAATGGAAAAGTATTGCTTTCTGAGTTAGTAAATCAATCTAATAAATCTAAACCTCCTATCAAGAAGATTACAGGAAATTACTTATCTTTAAAAACTGGATCAAATCTTTTAGAAGCAATAGAAAAAGTGTCTCAGTTTGTAGGAGAATCTGTTCCTGTAGTAGATAAGGATAATGGCGAAATCATTGGAGTAGTTACTGAAAGTGATCTTTTTAATGCGTTGCTTGAAGCTGAACGTGCTAGAAATAGTGAGGAACTAGATGATGCGTAACAAAATTAAGACCTAGGGTGTTCTTACTATGCTACAAGGTTTACTGTTTTTTTTATATCAACTGATTTTAGCGTTATCTTAGATATCATATCATATTTAGTTTGTGCTTCATTTTGCCTATAAAGGGGGGCGAAGAGAGCCTTTGCTTTTAAAAATGATTCAGAATCAGCAGCAACACTAGGTGCGGCTCTGTTAGAATATAATTCTCTTGTATATTCATTTTGTCGGAATGATCTGGTTCTTCGGGTATTCGTTAGATTTTCTATTACCCTATCATCATTGATTGGCATACCACTTGCAGAACGTATTGTGTTTACAGATGTTACATCCGTTGGACTACTTCTTTGGACTGATGGTTTAAAATTTGTTTCGATCATGAGTAAAACATAACGTTAATCTTTTTATTCAGCAATAGTTTCTTTAAAAAAGTTTTTAGGTTCATAAATGCATAATAAAGCAATAAATAAATATAAAAAAGCAGAAGCAGCATATAATCAGGAAAAATCTCCTACAGAAATTGTTGCTTCATTATTAAATGAGCTGACTAGATCAATGGGATTAGTTGCACAAAATATAGAAACTGAAATATCAACTAAGGAAAATAAAAGTGCGCAGGATAAATCAAAACATTTTACTAGAGCACTTGTTGCAATTTATTCCTTACAGACAAGTTTAGACTTTGATGAAGGAGGAAGTTTAGCAACTCAGTTATTCCAACTTTATGAGTATTGTAGGCAGCAATTAATAAAAGGATTTAGTAGAAGGGTTACGGAAGGAATAAAGAAAGCCATACAGGCTTTAAATGAAATTGCATCTGCATGGGACAGTTTAATTAGTGCTTAAACCAACAAAAGAGAGAATTATGAATTTAAATTTTGCAATGAAAGAACTAGAGTGTATTTCTCAAGCAATGTCTTTAGATGTAACTGAAGGAAACTTTGATAATCTCGCATCTATGGATAAAAGAAGAAAAGAATTGATAGAAATGGTAGGTCACAAAGGAATGCCACTTACGCTTGCTAACAATAATAGGCTTATGTTAATTGCAGAAAATAATAATTCTATTATAGAGGAAGTAAAGAAGGCTCAACAGGATATACAAAGAGATTACACTAAAACGCGTAAGGGTTTTAAAGTTTATAGCAAATAGGAAATTATATAGTTATTCTATCCCTATTAATTTGGAGTTTTTTCATTTTTTCAATTAGTGTAGTTCTATTTATTTTTAAAAGTTCTGCCGCCTTTGCAACGGTACCTTCAGAATGATCTAAAGCCGCTTCAATTAATACAACTTCAACATCCCTAAGATGCAATCTTAGATCAATATCATCAAAGTAATCAAACCAGGATTTATAGTGATTAGGGTGGGGAAGGGACTCATTTTCTGATTGTGAACCATTTATATCTAGGCCATCTAAATCTTTAGTAGCTTCCCAAAGTACATTTTGTTCTTCTTGAGACGTAGGAACACGTAAACGTAAAAGATTATTAGTAACATGTTTTCCTGTAATTTCTTTACCTGGAAATAGTACTGCGGATCTTTCAATTACATTACGCAACTCTCGTACATTACCAGGCCAAATATGCTTTTTAAGAGCAACGATTGAGTCTTCAGTAAAAATTGGTTTTTGATCTTTAGGTAGTAAAATGTCATTTAGTATATAATTTAATATTAGCGGAATATCATCTTATCTTTCGGCTAAACTATTAACTGTTATAGTGAAAACATTAATGCTAAAAAAAAGATCTGCGCGGAACTTACCTTCATCTACTTTTTTTTCTATATTTTGGTGTGTGGCACAAACTAATCGTAAATCAATTTTTATTTCTTTTCCTCCACCCACTCGTTGTATAGATTTATTTTCAATGGCCCTTAACAATTTCGCTTGTAAAGAAATTGGCATATCCCCAATTTCATCAAGAAAAAGAGTTCCTTTACTAGCCATTTCAAAACGGCCAGGGCGATTTTTATCTGCACCTGTAAATGCACCTTTTTCATGCCCAAATAGTTCTGATTCCATTAGTTCTGCTGGAATTGCAGCACAATTTACAGCAATAAAAGGACCACTCCTTCCAGATTTAGCATGAACAGATTGAGCAACTAATTCTTTTCCTGTTCCGGTCTCTCCCACAACTAGAACTGTACTTGTTGTTTTTGCAACTTTTTCAATTAAGTTAAGTAAATCTATAGTTACTCTACTTTTCCCTTTAATAAGCTCTGTACTATTCAATTTTATTTCTCCAAGAGTCAAATAATTGAACTTCTATAAGATAACCCTGTCAAAGCTACGACATCAATAAATATTTAATAAATAATAAAAATTTCATCTTATAAAAATATAGAGAAAATAGGCTTAAAATTAAATTTATATTTTTCTGATCATTATGGCAGGCATCTTGCTTCTGACTTTTTATTAATGGAGGAAAAGATATGTCTTGTGTTGGAATTATTAAAAATGGTCTAGAAGGATTTAGCGGTTTAGAAGAATTAATACCAAAAAGAGGTACAGAAGTTAAGATTTTAGATGGTTTAGGTAGTGACTGTATAAATTATAAAGTAAATACAATACTTTGTTCTTCTACTTACGAGAGTAATATGGGAGGAACTCAAAAACTAATTACTCAAGCTAGAGAGTTTAAGGTCAATAAAATAATTGTAACTGCAGAAAATGCAGATAAATTTTCAGTTAAGACAGAGCTAGGTGGTGCTTTAATTCGTATTTCTTGTCCTAATGATGCGGACAGATATTCTATTCAAGTAGCGGCACTTCACTGTATGCCTGAAAAAAATATTGCTGTAGGGGATAAGAACACTTTTGATTTGATGCATTTGGCAAGAAAAGTAGCAAACACAGATGTAACTGTTTTTATTAATGGTCCTACAGGAACGGGTAAAGAAGTTATAGCAAATTATATCCATGATAATTCTATTAGAAAAAGCGAACCATTTGTTGCTTTGAATTGTGCAGCAATTCCAGAAAATATGCTTGAAGCAATGTTGTTTGGCCATGAAAAAGGTTCTTTTACGGGAGCATCTCAGGCAAATAAGGGAATTTTTAGAGCTGCCGATGGCGGCACTTTATTATTGGACGAAATTTCAGAGATGCCACTTTCTCTTCAAGCTAAACTGTTGAGGGTCCTTCAAGAAAAAACTGTTACACCAGTAGGAGGAACCAGAGAAATAAATGTAAATGTTAGGGTTCTTGCAACTACCAACAGAGAGATGATTCAAGAAGTAAATTCCAATAGATTTCGTGAAGATTTATACTATAGACTAAATGTATTCCCATTAAGAACTGTGAATCTTAAGGATCGTAAGGATGATATTATTCCTATATCTGCCTTTATACTAGATAAGCATATATCTCAGAAAGAATTGCTTCCTTATTTATCAGTAAAAGCCCAAGAAATTCTTCTAAGCCATGATTGGCAAGGAAACGTTCGAGAGTTGGAAAACGTCCTTCAGAGAGCTTTGGTATTATCGGATGGATTAGTAATTAACGATGACGACATAATGATAGATGATACTTTGAATAAGAATTCTTCAAATGAACATAATAACCTAATAGATAGACTAGCAGTTGCAAGCGCTGGGTAAAGGATAATTAAATGGATAAAATGTTAAATTTTAATAGTAGCAGTTTAAATGCTGAAAAAAACGTAGTTCAAGAAACTAGAAAACAAGTTATAGATAATGCAAATGAATCTTTAGGAACTAATAAGCAAGACAAAGGGTTTATGCAAAGAGTTGCAAGTGCCCTTGATGAAGTCGCAGATGCTCAGAATCAGTCAGCTGCAATTACAAAAGCTTATGAATTAGGAAAAGAGCAAGACATTACCAAAGTTATGATGAAACAGCAAATATCTTCTCTTGGTTTTCAAGTTACACTTAATGTGAGAAATAAAGTATTGAGCGCATATAAAGATATTATGAATATGCCTGTTTAGAAAATTATATAAGAAATATGGATAAAATAAGATGGCTGATACTACTGCAAGTACTCTAACAGAGACAACTAATAACAATAATAGCATTGTTGCTCGTGCATCAAATGCAATTTCAGATTTCCGAAGATATTTAGGAGAGCCTGCAGTTCAACGTGCATTTCCTACAACTTTAGCTATAGTAGGTACATTTGTAGGAATACTGCTCTTTATCCTTATGAGGGAACCGTCTAAAACTACTTTATTTGCATCTTTGCCAGAAAGTGAAAAATCTAGAGTTATAGAAGTTTTAAGACAAAATAGTATTGATGTAAGTTTAGATACTTCTACTGGTGAGGTACTGGTTCCTACTAACGATTATTATCAATCTAGAATGTTGCTTGCAGGACATGGACTTCCTGCTTCTCTTCCTGAAGGTTATGATAGTCTCCAAGATATGCCAATGGGTACTAGCAGATCTGTAGAAGCCATGCGAATAAAACAAACACAAGAATTAGAGCTGGCTCGTTCCGTTAATGAAATTTCTGGAATTTTGGGTGCACGTGTACACTTGGCTTTACCAGAGAAAACTGTGTTTATAAGGGAACGTTCTGCTCCAACAGCATCTGTATTTGTTAAATTAGCTGCTGGTAGAAGCCTAGGAAATCATACTGTACAGGCTATTGTTCATCTAGTTTCTTCATCAGTTCCTAATCTGCCCTCTGAAAATGTTACTGTTGTTGATCAACAGGGTAACTTATTATCAAGGAGAGCTGATGACCCCACAGCTGCTTTAACAGAAAGACAACTAGAATATTCCATGAAGCTTGAACAAATATATCGCCAAAGAATTATTTCTATATTAACACCCATACATGGTGCAGGAAATGTTACTGCTCAAGTAAGTGTTGATGTTGATTTCACAAGGAGTTCAATAACGGAAGAAGTATTAGACCCTGAAGGAAGTGCTGTAAGAAGTGAACAAGCCTCTCAAGACCAAAGTATGGAGCCTGAAGCCGTGGGAGTTCCAGGTTCATTAGCTAATACTCCCCCTTTGGCTGCTGATTTGACTACGGATGCTCCACCACCTGCTGGAGATCAATCTAAATTAAGCCAAAGTAGTAGTAGCAGTATTCGTAATTATGAGCTTAGTAGAAAAGTAAGTACAACACAGAATCCTACTGGTGAAATTAAAAGAATAGCCGCAGCTGTATTAGTAAGGGATTTTGCTGTTATTAATGAAGCAGGTGAAAGAGTTGTAGAAGGTTTGTCAGATGAAGAAAGAAATAGAATAGAATCCCTTGTACGTGAAGCTATAGGTATAAGTGAGACTAGAGGAGACACAGTGAATGTATCCAGTGGCGAATTTTTAGATGAAATGGATGTTATCACGGTACCGTGGTATGAAAATAGCTCTATAAGAGAATTGCTTGGAAAGCTTTTTACAGTATTAATACTTGGTATAGTCACATTTGGTGTACTCCGACCACTTTTATCTAGAATTTTTGTTCCTGCAGGCATTGCTACAGGTGCTCCTAGTATTGCAGCTGACGATGCAGAAATAGATGAATTAGATTTAGACCAGGTAGAAGTAGGAGAAGGTGAGAGTCTGGAAGATATAAAAGCCAAACTCAAACCAAAGAAAACAGCTATCTCTGCTGAAATGCTTGATACTGCAAACACTTATGATGATAAAGTTGCGGTTATAAGAATGATAGTGGGAGATGAAGCAGGACGTGTTTCTAACGTATTTAAGACTATGATGAGTAAAGAAGTTGATACAGCTTGAAAAACATAGTTTAAGAGAAGGCTTTTCTGGAGAAAAAGATGTTAGATTACATTACAAAATCTGAAACCAAACATGATAACGACTATGGAGGTATAAAACTCTTAAGCGGTGATCAAAAGTGTGCAGTTTTAATGATGATACTGGGTGAAAAAGAGGCTTCCAAGATATTACTCTATTTATCACCCAATGAAATCAAAAAGCTTGGGTTGAGTATGGATTCCGTAAAAAATATTGATCGACAGACTATTAATCTAGTCTTAGATGAATTTTTATTAAATGTTAGAAAGCATTTAAATTTAGAAGTAAAATATTCAGATTATATATATAAAGTATTTTCAAAAGCTTTAGGTAGTAAAAAAGCCCAGGATGTATTATCAAATATAAAATTACCAAACGTAAATCATGAGACAGAAATATTAGAAGAAATGGATTCGAAGTCCATTGCTGAAACTTTAAAGAGCGAGCATGTACAAATTATAGGGTTAGTTATATCATGTTTGCCACCTCAACTTGCATCTGATGTTTTAAAATATTATTCAAAAGATAAGCAAGCAGACATCATGTATAGAGTGGCTACTATGGATAAAGTTTCTGAAGATGCATTATCACATTTAGAAAGAATACTTAACAAACAAGTCTTATCATCTGCCTCTGTTATGAACTTGGAACAGTCCGGTTTAAAATCTGCCGCTAAAATTATGAATCATGTTAAACCTGAAATGGAAAAAACAATAATGTCTAGTTTATTAAAAAGGGATAGTAAGACTATGGAATCAATTAGGGAGAAGATGTACACTTTTGATAATTTTATTTTATCAGATAAGAACTCCCTTGAAAACTTACTGAGAAATATAGATATAGATGATCTGAGCATATCCTTAAAGTGTGCAAATGATGATATACGGTCAAAATTTTTTAATTGCATGTCAAAAAGTGCAGCAAAAAATATATTAAATGATATTAAAGAAATGGGCCCTGTAAGACTGTCAGAAATACAATCTGCTCAAAAAAGAATTTTAACAGTAGCCAAACAACTTTCAGATAACGGTTCAGTTTTTTTTGCTGCGAATAGGAATAAAGAAACCTATGCCTAAAAAATTTGGAAAGATAAATGTCAAATAGTTTAAAGGAATCTATATCGCTGGAAGAGGAACCTATCAAGGGTCCAATGAGAGATGAAGAGCTATCAAGCCTACTTAAAGCCAGCCAAGAGAAAAATTTTACTCTAGATTCAAAATTGAATCCAAAAGAAGGTGATTTTCTCTCTAGATCTCTTTTGGACATAGCTATGGAAGCTGAAAAAAAACGAGAAGCTATCGAAAAAGAAAAGGCTAATGATTCTATTAAAAAGACCGAAGTAGATGGATCAATTGATGAGAAAAAAGTTTCTTCAAATTTTAGAGATGACGCTGTTAATAAATCACAAGATATAGAAGGTGGATCTAAAAAAGAATCTAATCTTGATGAAACCAAAAAAGATTCATTAGAGTCTACTCCAACGTTAGATGGAGATAATCAGGAAAATTCTATCAAAAAAGAAGATCAAGAAGAAATTAATACTGTCTCATATGACCAGCATAAATCAGAGCTTGATTCAGCCTACAACAAAGGTTTAGAGGAAGGTAAATTATTAGGAATTTCTGAGTCTAGAAAACAATTAAGTGACGGTGTAGAGGTAGCTACTGCAGCATTAAGGCAAATTATAGATAGCCTAAAAAATAAAGATCATGATATTTTAAAAGACATTAAAAATACACTTTTTGAGAGAGTAAAAGAAATTTCTGGTGAACTTGCTGGAAGAGTTATCCATAGTTTGCCTAAGGACTATGCAAATCGTTTATCCAATTTAGCTGATATATTAGCAAATAAAATAGATCATTTGACCATTTATGTTAATCCACAAGATCTTGATGCCATTCAAAAATCAGAAGAAGCTTCAAAGGTATTAGCTGATATAAATCTTAAAACTGATGAAACTTTGCTGAGAGGAGATGCTAAAATTAAAGTAGAAGGTATAGAAATACAGGATATATCAGAAAATAGACTTAAGAGTAGATTTAAAGAATCTCAAGGAAATTTAATAGCTGAATCTGAATTGGAAAATGCAAATCTTGATGAAAATTTAATTTCTGAAGATCCAGAAAAAGGAAAGAATGTTAATTTTTCTGAAGATCAACAACTGGAAGCGGAGACCAGCGCAACACATCAAGAAATAATTAAAATAGATAATAAAAACTTACCTGATAATTCGGATTCTAAGCAGGGTGAAAGTATAATCAACGAAGCAGAAGATAAAGAATCGCAAAAAGCTGATACAGGAGATAATCAAGATTTACCTGAAAAATTAGATCCTAAGCAGGATGAAAGTATAACCAACGAACCAGAAGATAAAGAATCACAAACAGCTGATACAGTGGATAATAAAAAAGAGGGTTTAGCAATAAAAAATAAAGATGAAGAGAATATAAAATGACATCTTTATTATCAGAAATTAATAAAAATATTAAAGGTATATACTTAGATTCACAACTTGAATACTCAGGAAAAGTAAGAAGTTATGAGGGGGCTATTATAGAGTGTGATGGTTTTCCTGCGAATGTTGGAAGTATATGCAATGTTTCCACGGAGGAAGGCTCTACTACTGGAGAAATTATTGGTTTTCGTAATGGGTTTAATGTCCTTTATATGAATAATCTGCGCGAAAAGATAGTAGTAGGAGCAAAAGTTAAATTAACCAATTCTGGCTCTGATATTAATGTTGGAGATGATTTGTTAGGAAGAGTAGTAGATTCTTTAGGGATACCACTTGATAACAAACTTTTACCATATATGCAAGATAAGTGGCCTCTATTAGGAAAGCAAGTGAACCCTTTAAATCGTCAACCTGTGGATACCCCTTTAGATGTGGGGGTAAGGGCTATTAATGGTTTACTTACGGTTGGGAGAGGTCAAAGAATCGGCATCATTGCTGGTAGTGGAGTGGGTAAGTCCATACTACTTGGTATGATGGCAAGGTTTACTGCTGCAGATGTAGTAGTAGTTGGATTAATTGGCGAAAGAGCACGTGAAGTAAGATTGATGGTAGATCGTTTAATGTCCTCTGAATCTAGTAAAAAGACTGTTGTAGTAGCAGTTCCTGCGGATCGATCTCCCTTATTAAGGCTTCGCGGAGCTAACCGTGCAACTTCAATAGCTGAATATTTTCGCAGTAAAGGGAAGAATGTCTTGTTAATTATGGATTCATTAACTCGCGTAGCTCACGCAAAA
>CAYMQD010000185.1:0-3680 GCA_964392475.1 uncultured Alphaproteobacteria bacterium | reverse complement strand
TAGCTATGCTCCAGACTATATTTTGGTACCTGATTCATATACGCGCTCCCTTTATATTAAAGAAGGTTTTAGAAAGAGTAGAGTAAAAGCAGTTGGGCATCCTCACTACAATACTGTTTTAAATACAGTTAAAAGCTTAGATAAGAAGGGAAAAAGTTACTATCGTAATTTATTATATCCTAATGTTTCTGAGCATATTCCAATATTAATTTTTATATCTGAAATATCAACAGGTCTTAAACCCAAACAATTTTTAAAATCTGCGTCCTATACACTAAAAGGTAGAGGAATACATAAAGAAAGAACTAATATAATATTGGAAGAAGTTTTGGAATCTTTAAATATTCTAGAGAGTAAACCCTATTTTGTAGTTCGTATGCACCCTAAAGAAAAGGTTGAATTTTTTGATGAATATAAAAAAGAAATAGATTTTTTGTGTCAAGGAGGAAACCCTCTAGAGTTTGTATATGCCGCGGATGTGGTAGTTGGAATGACAAGTATCCTTATGTTGGAGGCGGCTCTTTTAAAAAAACCTACATTATCTATTATACCTAGATATATTGAAACTGAATGGCTTTCATCAATAGGTATGGGAATAACACCATTCGTTTATAAGAAAAAGGATATAACTCCTTTTCTTAAAAAGATTCTAGCAAAACCACAGACTTTTATATCTAAGGTAAATAGACTTGAAGTATTCAATACTTCAACAGAAGATATAATAGATTTAATATTAAACATTTATAGAAAAAGTTTTAGATGAAAAATTTTTTATTAGAGATTTTTCCTAATGATCTAAGAGGAATAATAGGGAAGTTTAATAAACTTGGTCTTTTAAAAAAGAAAGATATGACAATAGTTTTAAGCTTAACTTCCTTAGCTGTATTATTTGAGGCATTCGGTGTAGCAATGTTGTTTCCCATAATAGAGTTTATTCAGTATGACAAGAACGTAGAGATGCTAGCAAGTAATTCAAAGCTATGGTTTTATGCGGTAAAAGTTTTTGATAGTTTATCACTACCTATAGGGTTACTTTCTTTATCATTGTTAGTATTTATCCTTATCTTATTAAGACAGGTGGTTACTTATATAAAAGATATTACTGTTGCAAAATATAAGGTGAAAACATTTCTTACTCTTTCATCTAAATGTTTTAGTCAAATGATGAGAACTAAAAAACATTATTTGCAAGATATAGGGACTGGCTCGTTTACATTTTTACTTTATAATCAATGCGATTCAGCAGGTTCTATTGTAAATTCTATTTGTACATTGTGGGTAGTATGTTTTACTTGTCTTACTTACTCTATCATAATGTTTATAGCAGCTCCGTGGGCTTTTTTTGTTTCAGCATTTTTTGGATATATTTTAATTAGGAGCCTCGATTGGTTAGTCAAAAAAGCGAGATCAATAAGTAAAGAAAATGCAGAACATGGAGAAAATTATTCTAAGATTCTTGCTGAAAAATATAGAACATCCAACCTTATTAGGCTGTCTAATAGCCTTAAGAGGGAAAAAAAGGATATTGATGAAAGAACAAAGAAACTATATCAAGTTAATTTAAAATTGGCGGAAACAGCTGCCAGATTGCAGCTGATAGCTTTGCCTATGATGATACTTATAGCTTTAATTTCTTTGTATATTTGTGTTGAATATTTGGATCTTACTGCTACTGCAATTATGGTATTCTTTGTAGCTGTTGTTAGACTTATGCCTATGATGCAAAGGTTTGCTACTATAAGGCAAAATATTAATGCTTTAGGGGCATATATAGACCGCATTTCTGATTATCTCTCAAGTTCTGAACAAGCAATTGAAAAGGATGAAGGTACTAAAAACCTAAAGCCTCTTAAAATAGGTATTCAATTTAGAGATGTAAGTTTTAATTATGAAAATACAAACACCAATACAATTAAAAATATTTCAGTTTTTTTACCTGCACAAAAAATCACTGCGATTACCGGAAAAACTGGTTCGGGAAAATCTACTTTATTAGATTTACTTCCAAGAATCATTTCTCCTAATAACGGTAATATATTTCTTGATGAACAACCAATAGATATTTATAAGTTATCTTCCTTAAGAAGCGCTATTAGTTTTATTGATCAATCACCTATAATAATTAACTCATCTCTAATAGAAAATGTAAGATATGTAAAACCTTACGCTTCAACTAGAGAAATAGAGAACGCTTGTGATTAGGCTTTAGTAAGTGAATTTGTGAATACACTTCCTGATGCTTATGAGACAGTCTTGGGTGAACAAGGTTACAAGATATCAGGAGGGCAGAGGCAGAGGATTGCATTGGCTAGAGCTTATCTAAAGGAATCTTTTATTCTTATTTTAGATGAGCCTACAAGTGCATTGGATTATGAAACAGAAAAATATGTTCAAGATTCTTTAAAAAAAGTTATTAAAGAAAAAAATCTTACTGTGATAATAGTTGCTCATCGTTTAGCTACAATTAGAAATGCTGATCATTTGATAATATTGAAAGAGGGAGAGGTGGTAGAGCAAGGGTCACCAGCTAAATTAAGTAAGAGCGATGGATGGTATCAGTCACTGTTAGATATAGATAAAAGCTAATTATTTGAAATTTACAAGGTATAGATAATATGAATAAGGTAGAGAAAGAAATTATTAATGCCTTTACAAAGGATGGTAATGGATTAATTAAATTACCTTTTATTGCGCAATATAATGATAATGATGAATTGTTGTATGTTGACAAAAAAACTGGTTTGGTGAGGTCTAGTTTATCATTAGGCTCCCAAGAAATTTTAGACTATTGGTCTAATGTAATTTTTTCTTCAAAAGATCCAGAAGATTATTCAGCTTTAAATCCTTTCGCTCATTCTCGCCTTCTTTATGTATTACTAACAATAAAATATTTTATTACCCAAATTGTTTCAAAAAAATTAAGTTCTGTAAAATTATGTGATTTTGCTACTGGGCAAGGTGTGTTTCTTAATTTATGCAGGAGTTATGTTCCAGAAGTCCAATTATCTGCAACAGAAGCATCAGAGGATTTAAGTGGTTTGCTAAAAAAAGATGGTTTTCAAGTAAAACAAAGAGCATTAGGGATTAGTAATTTAGAAAAAAAAAATACAGATAATTTACCTAATTTTGCTACCCTTTCTTGGACTCTTTGCAATTGTATAGAGCCTTTAAAAGTTTTGCTAGATATAAGAAATTCTATAGCAGAAGATGCATATATTTGCGTTTCTGAGAGTAGTAGAATTATGGTTCCATTTAGAAAAATGCTATCAGATTATATTCCTAAAAAACATCCTTTCGATGCACACCCATTTCATTTTTCAGTAAAATCATTGTCCAGTATACTAATTGTATGTGGCTTTGAACCTGTATATTATAATCGTTTTCAAGATTCAGACATACTTTTAATTATAGCAAAAAAGGTTCCAGAAAATTGTTATACTAGCGCTATAGAGGTAGATGACCCTAGAAGTGTTTATAAGTTTATGAGTGAATGGCATAATAATACAGTATTTTTTAAAAACCATATCAACAAACTATAATTCTAGAAATATTAACAACTAATTTTTAACCATTATTTGATTTAATTATATTAGGGATATTATCATGTGCGCTATTGCAGGTATATTAGGAAATGTGCGGGATGTTGATAAATCTTTATTAAGTCTAATGCTAAATATACA
>CAYMQD010000184.1:0-8645 GCA_964392475.1 uncultured Alphaproteobacteria bacterium | reverse complement strand
ACAAAAGCTGAACCAAGCATTTTGCTAGGAAAAGGTCCAGGAGCTATAGCATTACAAATAATTCCTTTGTTAACAAGCTTAGACGCTAAAACTTTAGTTAAGTGATGTACAGCTGATTTAGAAATAGCATAAGAATAATTTTCAAATCCTGGCACACCTATACCATCAATTGAACCTATATTAATTATTCTTGAAGGATCTTCATATTTAGAGCATTTCTTTAAAAGCGGAAGCAATTTTTGAGATAAAAAAAACATAGATTTTACATTTAGGTCAATAACTTTATCCCACCCTTTCTCTGAAAAACTTTCAAAATTTTCTCCCCATGCTGATCCTGCATTATTCACTAGTATATCAATACTTTGCTCTACATTTTTAATGTAATTACTTAGATTATTAACGCCCTCTAAAGAAGATATATCTGATTCGATAGCTATACACTCTGACTTATAGTAGCTAGATAGTTTTAATGCAGTTTCTTCACATTCTTTTATATTACGTGAAGTAATATAAACTTTACACTCATTAGCTAAATAACCTGCTGCTATCATCTCACCTATTCCTCTAGAGCCACCAGTAATAAGAACAGTCTTACCAGATACAGAAAACAATTTTTCTATTTTCATATTTCACCTATATAGAATTTACTTAATACTAAAATATATTATAAAATCTTATCAACAACTAAAAAGTTTTTTAATGATATGACAAACAAATATTACAAAGCAATTATATGTAACAAGTTAGGATCCCCTGATTTATTAAATATCACTCAGCTTCCTAGAAGACCCTTACATAAAGGAGAAGCTAGGTTAAAAATTAGCGCTGCAGGAATTAACTTTCCTGACTTTTTAATGATCAACGGTAAGTACCAGTATAAACCACCTTTGCCTTTTATACCTGGTATGGAAATATCAGGATATGTAATCGACCACAATAAAGATAATCTTTCAGAAAATATTGATGTAAGTAAACTCTATATTGCACAAGTTAAAACAGGAGGTTTTTCAGAAGAAATAATACTTCCTATTAAAGAATTACAAAGAGCTCCTAATAATTTTTCTGAAATCGAAGCAGCATCATATTTTATTGCAGCAAAAACTGCATATGTATCTTTAATTGAACGTGCAAGAATATGTCCAAATGAAAGAATATTAATTCTTGGAGCAGCGGGGGGAGTTGGTTTAGCAGCTATTCAGCTAGCTTTAACTATAAAAGCTAAGCCAATAGCAGTTGTTAGTAGTGTTAAAAAAAGAAAAATACTTCAAGCCATGGGCGTTAAAGATGTAATCCTTATCTCTGAAAACATTTATGAAAAAACTATGCAACTAACTGATAAACAAGGTGTTAATGTAGTATATGACCCAGTTGGGGGAGAAATATGTAAAGAAGCAGTTAAATGCCTTTCTTGGGGAGGAAGGTTATTAATTGTTGGATTTGCAAGTGGTGAATTTACAAATCTAAGGACTAATTATATTCTTATTAAAGGTATATCTGTGCTTGGGGTTAGAGCTGGTGAATATACGAGACAATATCCAGAAAAAAACATTAAAATTATCAATAGTATTAAAGACTTAGCAGAAAAAGGAGTAATAACTCCTAGAATACATAAAGTCTTTAAATTAAGTAATATCAAAAACGCTTTTAAACAAATTAATAATCGTCAAGTCATAGGTAAATTAGTATTTAAAATATAACTTAAGAGAATATAATATAAAATTATTTAAATACATATATTTAATTTCCTACCTTCCTTCGAAGTTGACTTTTGTTCCCTTAAAGAAACCATCTATAGCTTTATTGTGATCAGAAGTATTATGACAAGCACCTTGAAATAAAGCACAAACATCTAGATATTCCCCAAGTTGTGCATTTTGAGCCATCTTCATTAAACGTTTAGTATAACGTAGCGTTATTGGAGGTTTTGAAGCAATATTAGAAGAAAATTCAATAACACTTTTTATAAAGTCCTTGTCTTCAAATACTTTCAAAACCAATCCTATATCTAAGGCTTCTTGAGACAATACTTTTCTTCCTGTAAATGTCATCTCCGCAGCACGCTGAAAACCAACTCTTTGTTGTAAAAACCATCCTCCTCCATCACCAGGTATAATCCCTAAATTTATGAAGCTCTCGGAAAAAACTGCTGATTTATTTGCCAAACGAATATCACACATACATGTTAGATCGCATCCTGCACCTATAGCTGGGCCGTTAACTGCAGCTATTGTAGGCATTTCTAATGAATTAATAGCTTTAGGAATTCTTTGGATGCCGTAACGATATCTTCTTTCTATTTCATGTACCTTCCCAGAAAAATCCTTTGATCCTGACCGCATATCTTTCACATTTCCTCCAGATGAAAAAGCTTTCCCTAGACCAGTAAAAACAAGCACTGAAACTTCTTCGCAATTATTAGCCCACTCGACTACTTTTAATATATCATCAATAAGATTGGTTCCTGTTAAAGCATTACGAACATCATCACGACAAAAAGTCATAATAGCTATCCTGTTTTCTAAAATAATTTTAGAATCTATTAAATCTGGCAAAAGAGACATAAGCTATAGCTCCCTGAATATGTTAATAAAAATATTACAAATAATCATTAAATTTAAATAATGACTGTTGATATGTATCTACAAAGTCTAATATTGTAAAACACTGAAAAATTAAAGTAATTAAATAATGAAAATTTATATATTGTAAAATGAGTTAAAATGTATTCACAATTCACTCGCATACAATTAAAAATATTATTTCAACCAATATTAATATTATTTTTAACTTTAATTATAACAGCTAAACTGTTTCCTTGTTACGCACAGCAAGAATACAAAGTTATTAATCCTACTAAAGATGGTATAGGAAAAGTTTATATGGGAAGACATATCTCCCGTTTCATGAGCCATTTAGGCGCAAATTGGCTAGAAAGACCTGAGAGATTATATCAGGAGCGGCCGAATATTTTAATAAAAGTAATTCCAATACAACCAGATTATATTATAGCTGATATAGGTGCAGGAAGCGGATACTTTTCATTTAAATTAAGCAAATTGGTTCCGCATGGAAAAGTATATGCGGTAGATATACAAGAAAAAATGTTAGAAATAATTAAAAAAAAAGTTATAGATAAAAACATCAGAAATATTAATACTGTTCTGGGATCAATTACAAATCCAAAACTTCCTAAAGCTAGTATTGATATTGCCTTATTGGTTGATGCGTATCATGAATTCTCACATCCTAAAGAGATGTGCTCTAATATTTTCCAATCATTAAAAGTAGATGGGAAACTGATATTAGTAGAATATCGTGCAGAAGATGATAACATACCAATCAAAAAACTACATAAAATGAGTAGTCATCAAATTATAAAAGAAATTTCTGCATGTGGTTTTAGATGGCAATCAACTGATAGTACAAGCCTTCCATGGCAACATATAGTAATATTTAAAAAACCATAATAATAATTTAAAAAAGTCAAATAGGATCTATTGCTTCAAGTTTCATTAACTATTATTTTACGAACAGTAATTAAGGTAAAGAAATCCTTCCTCCATCTGCAACTAGTGTTTGCCCATTTGTAAAACTTGACCTTTCTGATAAAAGGAATAAAACTGTTTCTGCAATCTCCTCAGGTAAACCTATCCTTTTTAAAGGTGTATCATTTATCATTTCTTTACGTCTAGATTCATTCATAACTTGGATCATATCTGTATCAATAAGGCCAGGAGCCACAGTATTTATTCGTATAGATGGAGCCAAAGTTGACGATATATTTCTAACAAATGCAATTACTGCAGCTTTAGAAGTTCCATAAGATATCATTTTAGGACGCATTCCTATCCCTGCAATAGAAGCTACACATACAATTCTTCCAAAATTTCTTTTCTTCATTCCTTTAATCGCTTCTATCACAGGTAAATATGTTCCATTAAGATTTACGGAAATCATTTTATTCCATATTTCAAAATCTAATTTTTCAGGATCTTCTAATTCAGCAACACCTGCATTAGTAACCAATAGGTCTATTGATCCCATATTATTTTCAACATCTCTTACTAATTCTATAACTGATTTTTGATTAGAAACATCAGCTTTAAATATCTCGGATCTAATTCCTAAAGATGAAACAATTCCTTGAGTTTTTTTTGCTTCATCTTGATTAGAATTATAATTTATGGCTACGTTTGCACCATTTTTAGCTAATTTAGTAGCTATTGCTCTTCCTATTCCTCTAGAAGCTCCTGTAACTAGTGCCACTTTATTTTCAAATTCTTTTTTCATACCTATTCCTCTTTAAGCATTTAAAATATTTTAATATAACACAAAGTAACATTATGTTTAGTTCAAAAATAATTTCTACTTTTTAAATTTTTTAAGCGCTATTATTTGTGGCTGATTTTTAAGAAGAGCTTTACCACGCCCTGAAAGGCTTGGGTTATCTATAAAATATTGATGCGCGGAATCTCGTTTTCCTTTTAACTTAAGCCTCTTATATATTCCTTTTGAATCCAT
This sequence comes from uncultured Alphaproteobacteria bacterium, assembly GCA_964392475.1. GTDB lineage: Bacteria > Pseudomonadota > Alphaproteobacteria > TMED109 > TMED109 > CAYMQD01. The sequence continues at coordinate 4,124 of CAYMQD010000184.1, read as the reverse complement.
CTCCCATGATTGTTCAGTATCATTTAAATTTGCTACCATTATTTGTCTCAATAACTGCTGATGAACAGTTTTATTATATATAGGTATCATAACCTCACACCTTCTATCTAAATTTCTAGGCATTAAATCAGCTGAACTAATATAAACTTTATTTTTGTCATCAAGCATACTAGATCCATTGCCAAAACAGAAAATTCTCGTGTGTTCTAAAAACCTACCAACTATACTCTTAACTTTTATATTTTCTGAAAATCCGGGAATCTGGGCTCTTAAGCAACATATACCACGTATTATGAGTTGTATTTTTACGCCAGTTTTTCCTGCTTTATAAAGTAAATCAATCATATTTTCATCAACTATTGAGTTACATTTAATCCATATAGAGGCCGGTCTTCCAGCTATGGCATGCTCTATTTCATTATTTATTAATGACTCTAATCCTTGCCTTAAGTTTAAAGGAGCTACAAAAACATGATCCCAGTTATTAGGTTCAGCATAACCAGTAACGTAAGAAAAAACCTTAGAAATTTCATTACATAAAGATTGATCTCGAGTAAAAAGACTAACATCTGAATATAGGTTTGCAGTTTCAGGATTATAGTTACCAGTTCCTACATGGGCGTATGAGGTTAGTCTGTCATTATGTCTTCTTGTAACTAGTGCCATTTTAGCATGAGTTTTAAGTTTTATAAATCCATAAACAACGTTCACACCTGCTCTTTCTAAATCACGAGCCACCTTAATATTACTTTCTTCGTCAAAACGAGCTTTTAACTCAACAAGGGCAGTAACAGTTTTTCCAGATAACGCAGCATCGATAAGAGCCATTACTATCGGGGAATTTTCTTTACTAGTTCTATATAAAGTTTGTTTAATAGTAATAACGTTTGGATCTTCTGCAGCCGATCTAAGAAACTGGGCTACCACCTCAAAAGTTTCATAAGGGTGATGTACAATTAAATCTTTTTTATCTATTGCCTTAAAAATATCGTTGTTTGCTTCAATTATACGCTCTGGAAAACGTGATCTAAATTTTGGATAATTTAATTGTGATAGATTATCCATCACTTTCAGTTCATTTATGCTTGTTAAACCTATAAGGTCATTAGAAGAAATTACTAAATTTGGATCTATAGAAAGTTCACTATTTATCAGTTGTTTTAATTCATTAGTGGTATTTCGTTTATATTCTATTAATACTACATTTCCTCTTCTTCTTTGCTGAAGAATATTTTGAAATGAGAATACCAAATCATCGGTATCATCTTGAAACTCGAGCTCGCTATCTCTAACGACTCTAAAGGAGCTAGAATCTCGAATAGTAAAGTCATAAAAGAGTCTATTGATAGAATGAATTATCAATTCTTCAATTAGTATATACCTAATTTTTTTACCAGGAAGCAGAATAAATCTATTTATATTGACCGGAATAGGAATTAAAATAAAAAATACTTTTGAATCACGGTTTCTTCGTAATTTTAAAATTAAATTTATACCTAAATTAGAAACCTTAGGAAAAGGATGCGCATTATCTATAGCTAATGGATTTAATAACGGCTGAATTTCTTCATCAAAATAGTTAAATAGCCATTTACTGTCATTTTTATCTAATGAGTTTGGACTGATAATTTCTAATCCATGTTTATTTAATGCCCAGAATAAATTTTTCCATAAGTTTTGTTGTTCTTCCATTAAGATATTGCTTCTAAAGTTAATAGATTCCAAAAGTTCTTCTGAAGTCATATGATCATTACTAGCACTATCTAAATCTGACTCTATTAAACGCTTTATACTAGCTACTCGTATCATGTAAAATTCATCTAAATTGCTACTTGATATTGCTAAAAATTTCACTCGTTCTAAAAGTGGAATATCCTTATCTCTCGCTAGATCCAGTACTCTTTCATTAAAAGACAACCAAGATATTTCTCTATTAATATATCTTTTGGAACTAGAAAATAGTTCAGAATATTTATTTGATTTATTTTTAATTTTTTTCATAATAGAATGCATTATAAACATTAGTTATAGATATATACGTCCTTAAAAAGGTATATTAACTTATCAAGATATTTCATTAATATAAATACTTTAGAATAATGAACTTTTTATTAAAGCCAGAACAAAAAAATCTTATCGAATCTCTAATCAAATATCTAGAAAGATTTAATGACACGTATTGGCTAGATTGCGACTATAAAGGAAATTTTCCATTAGATTTTTACAACCAAATGGCAAAAGGAGGATGGTTGGGTATTACTTTTCCTAAAAAATATGGAGGAAGCGAATTAGGAATAACTGAAGCAGCTATAATGATGATGGAAATTGCTAAAAAGGGAGGAATGACTGCAGCATCATCTATACATATGAATATATTCTCCCCAAGTTCCATAATAAAATTTGGAAATGTAGAACAATGTAAGTATTGGCTTCCTGATATAGTCAAAGGAAAAACAAAAGTATGTTTTGCTGTAACCGAACCTGACACAGGCTTAGATACAAGAAATTTAAAAACTTTTGCTTTACAAAAAAAAGATCATTACTTAGTTAATGGGAAAAAAATATGGACCTCCACTGCCCAAGTAGCTGATAAAATAATGATTTTGGCGAGAACCTCTAAAAACCAAAAAGCAAATAGCTCTAAAGGTCTAAGTTTATTTTACACTGATTATAATAGATCCTGTATAGAAACTCAAACTATAGAAAAGATGGGTCGTAAAGCTGTGGATTCCAATATGCTTTTTATTGATAATTTAAAAATTCCCAAAAAAGATTTAATTGGTATTGAGGGAGAGGGATTTAAATATATTTTACAAAGCTTAAATCCAGAGCGAATACTTGTAGCAGCTGAGGCCATAGGAATAGCTGAATCTGCTTTAAATAGAGCAGCTAATTATGCTAAAGAAAGAATTATTTTTGGCAGGCCTATAGGTATGAATCAAAGCATCCAACATCCATTAGCAGATAGCTGGGCAAGAATTGAATCTGCCAAACTTTTAATTTTTAAAGCGGCAGATTTATATGATAATAATCAACAATGTGGATTAGAAGCTAATGCTGCAAAATATATTTCAGCAGAAATAGCAATTAATACATGTAAACAAGCGATGGCTACATTTGGTGGTATGGGATATGCTAAAGAATATCATATAGAAAGGCTGTTTAGGGAGAGCATGATTCCTTATCTTGCTCCTATTAGCCAACAATTAGCATTATGTTACCTTGCCGAAAAAGCTCTTGGTCTTCCTAAATCATATTAATATAAAAAAGTCTTATGTATTTGTATTTGATTATATATTATAAAAATAACTTTATAAACATTGGACTTTTTTATGAAAATTTATGAATTAAAATCTGCTCCTAATCCTTTAAAAGTGAGCATGTTTTTAGAAGAAAAAAAACTCAAAGTAGAAAAAATACAAATAGATGTAAGAAATAGGAAAAGTTTAGATGATGAATTTTTATCAGTTAACCCAAAATATACCGTTCCATGCTTATTAACTACAGAAGGATTAGTGATTACAGAAAGTATTGCTATATGTAGATATTTTGAAGCAAAAAAACCTTATCCTTGTTTATTTGGTAAAACGCCAGATGAAATAGCAACAATTGAAATGTGGCAAAGAAGAATAGATTTTGAAGGGTTTCAATCTGTTACAGAATCATTAAGAAATACGGCTAAGAGGTTTAATGATAGAGCTATTCCTGATACAAGAACTACCAAACAAATTGCTGAACTAGGTCCTAGAGGTAAAATGCTTACCCAAAGGTTTTTTGGAGATATAAATAATAATTTAAGTAAAAACGTTTATATTTCTGGACAAAATTTTTCCATGGCCGATATAAGCTTTTATGTTCTATTATATTTTGCGAATTGGATTGATGTGATACCTTCAGCCGAACAACATAATATAAATAGATGGATCAAATTAATTAATAAACGAAAAAGTGCTAGAGTTTTAAAAAAACTAAAATAAAAGTTTTTCAATATAAGATACATAGCTTGAAATTATCTTATTTATTTTATAGATTATTAAATTAATTTTTAATATTTCCAGTTAAATAATCTTAAAGTTGGATAATATTTTATATTAGTAAACAATATTTTTAAAATATAGAAAAGA
>CAYMQD010000183.1:0-6695 GCA_964392475.1 uncultured Alphaproteobacteria bacterium | reverse complement strand
TCATATAAAGACGATTAATATTTTTAAAAATATATAAATTATATCATCAAATATATTAGATGTAGTATACCCAAAGGGAAGGAAATAAAAAATTAATAGTTTCCTATAGTCATTGATATATAAAGCAGAAATAAATAGGAGAGATACAGAAAATTTTACCCAAAGTGTCAACCCTTATAGAATGAGCTAGATCTGGTTTTATACGTGATATCCTATCATTTCTAATTTTGAATATATTAAAATCAATACCAGGAAATGTTTTATTAAGTATTGCAATGCGGATTAAAATATAGCTATTACAAATGCAAAGAAAAAACCCACTATATAAATAAAAAAAGAAAAAATAAATATTATCAAGCTTGAGAATCTATGTCTTTTACAAATTTTAGCTTTTATGGGGTCTATCGGACAAGGCGCATCTCTACTCTTCCAAATTAAATAGCCACTAATAATCATTAATGAACCAGAAATTATAAATAAAGTTATTTTATATTTTGAAAGCGTTATTAAAAAGGGTGCACTAGACAATAGACCAGCGAGAACTGCTCCAGCTCCCAAAACAACAAATAGAGATGGTAATGCACAGCACAGTAAAGTTCCCAAGCTAGTAAAAAGACTTAGAGAAGGTAATATAAGATTTTTACTTGATACAGGTCTCATTAATTAAATGCTTCTATTAATTTTATCAACTCCATAACCTGAATCTTCTAAAAGTTTCACTATTAATTCATCTTCTATATTGGAATTATCTTTAAGATAAATTATTACTTTTTGATTTTCCAGGTCTATATTTATTCCTTGAACTTCTTCTCTCTTCATAAAAACTTTTTCTATAGACTGTGCACAAAAATCGCAAACCATTCCAATAGCATCAATATCAACTATATTTGTTGATTTTATTCCACTAGATACAACTTTCTTTAAGCTTGTGTCATGATTATGACCAATTTCTTGTTTATTATCCGTAACATGAGAATCATGTTTATTATCCGTAACATGAGAATCAGCGGCATAAATAGAAGAATTAAATACTATAGGTATAATTAAACTAAGTATAATTTTCATAATCTTTCCTTATTTAGAAACGTTTAACAAAATTTAGTAAAATATTTTTATTCTCGTCTATCCCAACTTCTAATAAGTTACTTGATTTAAATAATCTTAAAATAAAGTTAGATGTGAGATTATCCTTATTTTCTGGCATATGTTCTAATTCATACATCAACCAAGTATGTATTTTTCCATAGTCAGCAATATATGGAGCAAATCCAAACCTAGCTTTTTGCATAAATGTATTATCTACTGACTCAGACTTAATAGTTTTAGTGCTATAGGAAATTAATTGTCTTCTAGTTTCCCAATCTGCAGCAAGTTCACCATAGGAAACATATTCTTTTTTACTAGTATAATTCTTATAGTCTGTATAAAGCATACCAAAGCCAGATTTAAAATAAATATTTCTTTGAGAATGTTTTTTATTAAATTTTTTTACGAGATAATTTATATTTAATCCATTAATCCAGTATTCCTTTGCTTTCCAATACTCAACTTTATATCCTATGGAATAATTTCTAGATGCTGTGTAATGGACTAATGATGAATATTTATTATGGTCGTTAAAGGTCATTACAGTCCATCCATCTACATAAGATACTGGCCTAGCTATGACGGCTTGAACGTAAAATATAAAAATAAATATAAGTTTTAACATCTTTACTATTATAAATTTTATATTATATATAAGGTATACCCTAACGTTAAGGTCAATATGTATATAAAAGAAGTAGCAAAAAAATTAAAAGTTACTACAAGAACTATTCGTCACTATGAAGAATTGGGAGTAGTAGAGTCTCGAAGACTTGATAATAACTATAGATATTTTAATGAAGAGAATATTGATAAATTAAAATTTATAGTAAAGGCACGTAATCTTGCTTTTTCAATAGATGAATGCAAAGAGTTAATAAAATTATTTAAAGATAATAATAGGCAAAGTGCTCAAGTAAGAGATATAGCAAAGACAAAATTAGAAATGATATCTATTAAGATTAAAGAACTTGCTAGTTTAAAGTCCTCTTTACAACAGCTAGTAGATAAGTGTCCAGGAAATGATAAGCCTGATTGTCCAATTATTGATGAATTATCAAAAAATTAGTGAATATATTAGAATTTGTATACCAGAGACTCTAACGACTCTGTATGAGTCTTAAATGGAATCTAAATGATGTCTTCATTCTGGTTTCTATCCATTAGTTCTTAAAGTAAGATGAATTAAACCATGGATAGAGCTGAGAGATTTTTAATATGTCTCCTTTTCTTTCATGCATTGTGTATATTTTATTCATTCTAAGGTAATCATCTTCAGCCATAGATGTGTTTCTTTCTTTCCTACTATAAATTATACTGTTGATTATGAAAAAAGATAAAGAGGTTGTAATGCTTGGCGCTGCTTTAAGTTCTACTGTAAAGCAAATCCTAACCTTAGGAAAAACTGGTGAGGAAATATTAAAACAATGTAATTTTGATTATAAAAATATTGATCTTGATAAAACATACTCTTACAAAATAAGAACCAAAATTCATAATCTAGTAAAAAAAAGGTATGGGGACCAAGCTTTATATTTATTTGGATATACTTTAGGAGAGGGTTTTAAAAAAATCCATGGAGACCCTTTTGAGGAATTCGTTAAAACAAACATAGAAGAGTTAAAATCTTCTAATTTAATAGTAGCGAGAAAAGCTAGAAATAAATTTTTAAAATTTGTAGAGAAGGTATTAGATAATGCTGCAAAAAAAGCTATTTTCACTAAAGAAAACGATATAATTGGTGCCACTTGCAAATTTATCTCGAAAGATAAAATTGAATTCTACTATACAAATGCAATGCAATTAAAACATGAAGAATTTGGAACAGGCAATATGATGGGTTTTTTAGTGGAACTAGACAAATATTGGAATTATAAAATAAAATATCTTAAAGAAAAATCTTTTCAAAATATAGATGGTTGGTGCAAAAACGTATGGCAAATTAGTTTTAAGAAAATAAAAAATAATAATCTTACCAGTAAGGAAATATATTTAGAAAAAAAATTAAGTGCTCATCAAGACTTTTTACTTAAAGTATTGGATGATGCACGAAAACAAAAAGAAATAGCAGAAAAAGCAAAAAATAAAATATCATTTTTAGCAAATCAATTGTCAAAGTTTATACCGCCTCAAATGCATGATGCGATGATGCAGGGAGACTTTACTGCTAACGTAATCACAAAAAGAAAAAAACTAACAATATTTTTTAGTGATATAAAAAATTTCACAAATACTTCAGAGTCTTTACAACCAAAAGACTTAACTACCTATTTAAATGAATATTTTTCTAAAATGACAGAAATAGCCCTTTCTCATGGAGCTACTATAGATAAGTATATTGGTGATGCTGTTATGTTATTTTTTGGTGATCCAATATCTAAAGGCACAAAAGAAGATGCAAAGGCATGTCTTAAAATGTCTTTAGAAATGCAAAAAGAGATGAAAAATATGCAGGATAAATGGAAAAAACAAGGATTTAAAAGGCCTTTTGAAATTAGAATAGGTATAAATACTGGGTACTGCAACGTAGGTAACTTCGGAAGTGAACAAAGACTTACATATACTATAATTGGTGATGCTGTAAATATAGCCGCAAGATTAGAGTCTACAGGGGATGCTGGAAATATTTTGATAAGTGGTGAAACTTATAATTATGTAAAAAATATAATTTCAGTAAAGGAAAAAAAAGATATAAGCATGAAAGGTGTTACGAAAAAGGTTAAAGTTTATGAAGTATTGTCATATAAAGACGATTAATATCTTTAAAATTCTATGAAACACATACTTATCATGTTCCTTTTGGTATTTTCTACTATTGCAGCAGCTAAAGTAGAGATATGGGAATGTTATTTTAATGATGGCAGTGGTTCTAGAGTTTATAAATTAGATACTGAACCACCTAGTGCTGCTTATCGTGAAGGTGAAAAGTGGGTATATCATGAGGATGTAATTTATGAACGAGAAAACGAGTCTCTTTATAAAGAGGAATATTACGTTTGGGATTTACTGTTAACGGAATGGTTTTTTCTTGGAACAGTAAATGAATGCAAAGTAATTGAGCCATAGATTCCATATATAAGCACAATACAAAATCTTTAATATCTTCACATATGATTAATGTATATCTGTAGTACGATCTGAATTCATTTTAGAGAGATAACAGACTAGTATAGAGAGAGAAACAACACCAGAGAAGAGTCTGTTATAGTATATATATAATATTATCTTAGATTCATCTTATAATTGAAGAATAAGAGGATAAAAAAAGATAATATTATTATCTCTTCATATTGCCATTCTACAATTCTATATTTCTTTTTTTAATAAAACGCATATTTATAAAATGAGCTATAAATAGTATGGTTGCTCCCACTATTGTAAAAGATTTTTCAAATATTTCTCCTAAATCATGGATATAAATAGCTGAAATTAATAACAATAGGCCTAGTCCTGCCAGAGATATACATTTATAACTATTGTGATGTTTGAGTGATTTAAACATGGTGAAAAGACTAATTGGTATAGCTAATAATACTAGATATAGATGAACTTGTTCGTCATTAATCCAAAATGTTGCAAAACTAGGGATAATTAATATAAATATAGGTAATGCTATACAATGTAGAATACAGCATATAGATAAACAAATAGATATTTTATCACCAATATTATTTATTTTTTTTATTAAAGCATTATAGAAGTACATGAAAAAATTACCCTTATTAATCATAAAATTGCATTTATGCAATAATATTGCATTCTTATATTAATTTTGTATTTTGTCAATATAATAAGTAATCTTTTCATCTCTATATCTTCAATAGAAAACCAAAAAATAAATAATTTTATATGACTTAATGCTTTGAATCATAGAAATAAAATAATAACATAAATTATAAAAGAATTTTAAGAGTCACTGAATCGTGGTTGGTGTTATGGGAAAATTTGAAACTACAATGTCAGGGACAGCAATAGAATCCACTCTAAAGCAAATGTCTATGATAGGTGATATAGGTAAAGAAATTCTGCAGGAATTTGGAATTAATAGAATAAATTCAAAAAGAGAATACTCTTATAAAGTCAGAGGCGCTATTCAGTCTGCTGCAAAAGAGAGATTTGGTAAAGAAGCACTCTTTTTTTATGGTTTAACTATGTTAGATTCATATAAAAAAATGTTAGAAAAAAGTGGAGGAAGCAAATCTTATCAATTCTTAAAGAACAACGCTGATAAACTTGATTCTAATAATTTAACTACTGCTAGAAAATCACTAAATGAGTTTGTTGAAGATTTTAAAATTGAAAACACTATAATGACTAAAGGGTCTATATTCACACCAGAAGAAGACATTGTAGGTGCTGAAACTAAGTTAATATCTGCTGATATTATTGAGTACACTTTAACTAATGCAGTGCTTTTAGAAAATGAATATTTTAACAGAGGTATTCTTATTGATGCTCTATCCCCATTGATGAGAAACTGGAAAATAGACATAAAGTTTATGAAATCTAAAGTTAAAGTTGGAAAAACTGGCTGGTGTAAATTTGTTTGGAATTTACATTTTAAGAGACAAAAAAGTAATAGGCTAGTCGAGTTAATTTCAGAAGAATTAAAAGAAGAAGCTAAACAAAAATTTATACAAAATGTACTTCAAGATGCAAACATTCAAAGAAAAAAATCAGATATATTAACAAATCAATTAAGTAAATACATTCCACCACAAATTCATAAAGCAATGATGCGTGGCGATTATGATACAGACATTGCAACTAAAAGAAAAAAACTTACTGTGTTTTTTAGTGATATCAAAAACTTCACTGAAACATCAGAATCTTTACAACCAGAAGATTTAACTAAATATCTCAATCAATATTTTTCGGAAATGACTAGGATTGCTTTAGAGCATGGAGCAACGATAGATAAATATATTGGTGATGCGGTTATGTTATTTTTTGGTGATCCTACTTCTAAAGGAGAAAGAGAAGATGCTCGATCTTGTGTTGAAATGGCTCTTAAGATGCAAGAAAAGATGATTGAACTGAGAGAGAATTGGAGAAATATTGGATTTGCTAATCCATTTGAAATACGAATAGGTATTAATACTGGCTACTGCAATGTGGGTAACTTTGGAAGTGATCAAAGATTAACTTATACGATTATTGGAGGTGAAGTAAATGTAGCAGCGCGTCTTGAATCGGCAGGCGATGCAGGAGGAATTTTGATGAGTTATGAGACTTATGCGAATGCTAAGGATATGATCGAGGTAGAAGAAAAGAAATCGATTAAAATGAAGGGAATTAATAGAGAGATAAAAGTTTATTCTGTATTAGGTAGAAATAAAATTAAATTAAGAGATAAATCTCTAAACAATACAACACTTAATAAAGATATAGATTCTAATAAAACAGTTCAAAACAATGATACAAACGAAATAACTGAGCTTAAAAATATTGTAGTTAATTTAAAATCAGAGGTCAGTGAAATAAAAGAATCTCTTAAACGTCTAACTAATAAATAATATACATATGATAGTAAAATTATTCCTGTACTTCCGCTAATTTAAATGTATTATGGAAATAAGGTATGGATGTGGACTACCCCACCCCAAAAA
>CAYMQD010000182.1:0-6557 GCA_964392475.1 uncultured Alphaproteobacteria bacterium | reverse complement strand
GTTTGTTGATGTGTCTTTTGTTCTGTCTTTTGGTTATGATGGGTGGTCCTATGATGGGCGGTCCGATGGACAATATGCCTCCTCCTCCAGAAAATATGGGGTTTGATCCGTTTTTTCAACAGCAACAACAAAATCAACAACAAAAGGGAAACGTTCAAGCTTTCTCAATTAATCCAACTGCTGGAAGTGATACACTGCAAGGTGGGGGTGGAGCCACAGAGTTTACATACAACTTTGGCACTGGAACTGTAGGTGGATCTGATGTTCTCAGTGATACAGGGCCAGAAAACACTGATAGAATATTCTTTAAGGATATCCCGGATAATTATAATTTAATAGTTGTTAAAGATGGGGCTAATAAGACTTTTGAATATTTTAATAATACAACTTCAGCTGGAACAATTACAGTATCTGCTGGGATAGAAGACGTTTACTGGGCTACTGGAAATTTTGCTTATAATGATACTGCAGTGTTTAGAACTCAGAATGTAAATACTTTAGGTAACAGTAATGCAAATGATGCTGTATATGTTAAAACTGGTACTTCTAGTGGTGATACAATTAATATAGCTACTGTTAACCTTGCAACTACTTTTAATACTCCTTCTGCATTTGGGTCTACTCCTTATAATAGTAAGGTTGTGAGGTACGCTATTACTTGGGGAGAAGGTGGTAATGATACTATTACTTCTAAAGACTCCGTTACAGATATTATTGAAGGTGGGCCTGGTGATGATTCTATAATAATGAGCTCTCCTGGTACTAATGAAAGGGATACATATATAGGAGATGCCGGAAATGATACGCTAACTGGTACTAGCGCGGCTGATCACTTTGGGTGGCATACAACAAATTATACAGCTGCCGAAGGAAATATGTTTACAGTAACTAACGCATCAACTTTAGGATCAGCTGGATCGGCTTCTACAATAAGTAATGGTGCTCAACTTAGAAGTTTTCATAGTGGTATGGAAACTGTTGATGGGGGTGCTGGAAATGATACTTTTTACTTTGGAGGAGGTCAAACTACAGCAGTTACAACTATCGGAGGAGCTGGTAATGATATCTTCTCATTTGGAGCTAATACATCAAATACAGGTGTTACAGTAAAAGACTTTGTTACTGCCAATGATGCGTTAAACTTTTCATCTGCTGGTGGATATAATGTAGGAAATAATTCGGGATTTGTACTAGTATATGGAACTATTTCATCAGGGACCACATTTACAATGGATGGGACTGCCAAAGGAAAAGACCAAGGTGGAAATACTGTAAATTCTAGTGCATTGTCTGGTTCTTCAGTGGATGTTTGGTATTACGACCTTACCAGCAAAAATCTTTATTATGATGCAGATCATGACCAAAATGTTGATGATGCGGTTACAGTTGCTCAATTAACCGATAATGGTGGAAATGCATTAACAGCTTCAGAGTTTCTCTATTCAGATATAGTATATGTATAGTTAAAACTTGCATATACTATTTCTGCTATATTAGCATCGTGACAAAGAAGCCATGCAAATATTAGATCTTTGAGAGTAAACCTATGAAAGACATGATTAAAGTATTGGCATTGTCTGCTTTTCCGACCTTTTGGCTACTTGTTGCGTCATTGCTAATAAATATATTAGCTTTAGCTAGTGCTATATACGTTATTCAAGTTTTAAATAGATATATTACTTATCAAATAGATGCCACATTATATGTTCTAACTATAGGAGTTTTGATTGCACTCATATTAGAATACATTTTACGAGTAGCAAGACACACGCTAGCAGAACAAATAGTAGGCATAAGAAACAGAGAGCATGCTGAGAAAATTTTTAAACATGCATCTAGGACTCATCTCCCTTTAGATACTAATCAATACCAAACTACATTGATGCGATCATTTACGTATATAAAAGAAAAAGGACAAATAAGCGGTGCAGAAGGAATAGTATCTTTTATTGATGCAATTTTTGTATTTATTTTTATTGGAGTAGTATTTCTTCTTTCACCAAAGTTAGGGTTATTATCTATCATCGCTATTTCATTTCTTATTCTTTTAATTATAAGCAAAAGAATTTTGTTATCTAGTGGTGCAAAAAAAGCAGCTATTAAATCTAATACAACTGAAAGAATTACTTCTGATCTAAGAATTATTCCAGAAACAGTTAGGGCATTTAATGCTGCCTCTAGTTTAGAAGAAGAGTTTAAAAAGTCGCATGCAGAATTAAGATGGGCTGAAAAGAGTGTTAGAAATTCAAGTTCTATTTTCGATCAAGCTAATATTTTTATTCCAGGTCTAACAACAGTAGGAGTAATGTTTTTTGGAGCCCAAGACGCAATTACGGGAGAATTAAGCGTGGGAGCTTTAATTGGTATAAATATTTTGGTATCTAGAGCATTTGGCCCTATTTTAAGATTAGCACAATTAGTTATAAAAAGAGCATCTTTAATTCCCTATGAAAAGGCTGTGTCAGATTTATTTAGCATGCCTCTAGATTTAGGAGGTTCAAATTTAGGAGACCTTAGAGGTAAAATATCTTTTGATGATATAGCTGTAGTATTTCCAGGTTCTACAGCTCCAGTTTTTGAAAGATTGACCTGCGAAGTTCCTCCTGGTGGAATTGTGGTTGTAAGTGGCCCAAATGGTTCGGGTAAAACAACAATATGCAAACTATTGTTGGGTTTAATTTATCCACAAAGAGGGACATTAAATTATGATGGATTAGATATTCGTAAAATTAACACTCCATGGTTAAGGTCTCTAATATGTTATTTACCCCAAGAAGTAGAATTATTTAACTTATCATTAAGAGATAACTTATTAATAAATGCTCTAAGTAATGAAGAACTTAAAGAAATTATTACTGGTGGCGATCTTGATAGGTTACTTATAGATGTTATAGAAAAAAGTGATTTAACTGATTTTGTTAATTCGTTGCCCATGGGCCTAGATGAAATAATTGTTAATAGGGGGAGAAATTATCCAGTAGGTATTCGTAGAAGAATTGCTTTGGCACGTTCATTGGTCGCAGAAGGTAATATTATAGTTTTTGATGATCCTACAGAAGGTTTAGATCCAAAAGGAGCAGCGGCTGTCTACAATGCTCTTAATAAATTTAGAGAAGAAGGAAAAACAATAATAGTTACCTCACATGATCCAAATATTATAAAAGGTGCCGGAGCCATGATAGATCTTTCTTCTAAACCAATTCCTGCCATAGGAATTAGAAAAACACAAAACCCTCCTAAATAGAATAGGATAAATTATGCGTGAAGATCTAGAATATGATGAAATAATAAAATATGAAGATAGTATTAAAACATCTTTAGCTTCTTTGATTTTAATTGTATTTGCATTTATATGTGCTGCTTTTTTCTATGCTACAAAATATAAGCTTGACATAGTTACTGATGCTTTTGGGGCAGTTATTCCTTCTACAAAAGTAAAATCAGTACAACATTTAGAAGGGGGTATAATAAAAGAAATAAAGGTAGAAACAGGGCAAGTGGTTGACTCTGGTGATGTTTTACTCGTGTTAGAACCTACAGAAAGTAAAGCAAATATAGCAGAGTTAGATCAACGTCTTGCTAACTTAATGGGAGACATATCTCGCTTGGAGGCTGAAGCTACTGGCTCAAGCCCAAAATATTCAGATTTTCTTAAAAAAAGTTTTCCACAAATAGTTAAAAATTCACAAAAATTATATAATGGAAGGTCAGCTGCATTAAATGCGGTTATTAAAGAGTACAAAAATCAAATAAAAAATGATAAACAAACATTAATATTATTGGAAGAACAAATAGCAATTAGTGAAGATTTACTTGCTGACCAACTTACAAATAAATTGACACATTTAAATCTACTTAAAGAAAAAAGTACATTAACGGCTGCTATTGAAAATGCAGAACTATTAATTAAAAAAGTAAGAAACTCCTCTAGAGCAGAAGCAAGAACTTTATTAGAAGAAAAGAGGGCTGAATTTGAAGAACTATCAGAACGTAGAGTAAGATTTCAAGACAATTTAGATCGTAGAACGGTTAGAGCTCCAGTACATGGAATAGTTAAACAAAGATATATAAATACTGTGGGTGGAGTAATACAAGCTGGTGAGACATTAGTTGATATAGTGCCGGTTGATGATAAATTAATTATTGAGTCTAAACTTCCGGTAGAAGATATTGGTTACATTCAAATAGGACAAGAGGCATTGGTTCATTTATCAGGTCCATCTTTGTCTAGATATTAGCCAATTGTATGTAAAGTTATAGGTGTTAGTCCAGTTGCTATTATTCCAGAAGAGCCGAACACGGAGGCTTATTATGAAATAAAAATACAAACAGATCAGACCTACTTTTCCAAGGGAAATGAAAGATATGAAATGTTTCCAGGAACACAGGTAGTAGCAGGTATTCGCGTTGGTAGAAGGACTTTGTATGAATACATAACTGAGCCAATTTTTGGTAATTTAAATAATGCATTAAGTGAGCAGTGAAGATTATTTTAGTCACATACAATAGCTTGAGAAAACTGAACAGGATTGCTCCTACTTTGTGATTGAGTTGAAGTATAATTTTTTTCATTCTCTATAGCATATTTATAAATCCACTGTCTTGTATAATATACTTTGCTTTCATAATTTTTTAAGCTTTGACTCCAAGTGTTGAAATTATCCCCTCCTTTATTACCAAAAGTATTATTCCCATTTTTATATATAGAATTAATTT
The DNA here is from genome assembly GCA_964392475.1 of uncultured Alphaproteobacteria bacterium. Classification (GTDB taxonomy): domain Bacteria; phylum Pseudomonadota; class Alphaproteobacteria; order TMED109; family TMED109; genus CAYMQD01. The sequence continues at coordinate 1,841 of CAYMQD010000182.1, read as the reverse complement.
CATCACTAGGGACGAGTACCTGGTAAGCATATAATTGAAGTTCAACTTGGTTTTTATTAGAGGTATTAGTAGCTGATTCAATTAATTCATTTCCATTTGTAATTTTAAAATTATGATAATTCGTTGGTATATAAACGGTTCTACACTGTCCTGACTTTTTGTTGGTTTCTATACCCATTAACTCTTCAATTGTATTATTAGGAATTTTTGTTTTTAAAGTTAATTGAGATAAAGGGTTTTCATGAAAAATAGGATTCTTTGGAATATTTTCATCTTGAATAATATTTTTATCTATGATTTTAGGTTTTTCATTATTTTTAAAACTTTCTAAATTACTGGAATGAACAGGAGGTTTGGGAACTTGTATTTTTAGGTTTGCATTCTTATATTTTACTACTGGTTTTATGTTTCTAAAATTAACAACCTCTTTAATGGGTTCTATTGTTGGCAAATTAGGAAGTGAATTTTCATCAATTTCTATTTCTATTTTTTGTTCTAAAGTCATTTTATTCGAATCTAAATACGATGTATCTATAACAATTGAGACTTCGTATTGATTTAAATACTGTTGTTTTGCGATATTTTTTATTTCAGGTAAAAATAATATTGCAATAAATACAAAAAAGATATGCAGGAATAATGATGTTAAAAAAGAAGTAGAAAAATAGTTTTGTTTAGTCATGTATAAGCTAACCGATAGAGAGTATACTAATTATTTAATTTAAAGACATCGCTTAAGAAAATATTATTTATGTTATAAATATATTTGCCACTAATGTACTTGGAACAGAGTTTAAAATAATATATATGTTTTTAATAGCATATTTTTACTTGTTTTCATTAATTAAAAAAAATGAATAACACAAAGGGGCCAAAGCTTACGAATAGGTTATTATTGCGTATAGTTGACAATTATATGGATCTAACTAAGTATAAAAATTTTAAGTTAAACCTATAATTATTTAGTTTTTTAAAAAATTGACTTGGACTCAATATTTCATCGTAAATTAAAAGAGGTATTATTTTGAGGTTTATAAGTGACGAAAGCATTTTACTAATTTTATAATTATTGTTCGGTAATTATTAAAATATTATTTTTATTTTTATCCATTCTATGAGTTGTAGTTACTAAGACATTAGCTAAATATTATACGTGTACTTATACAAATACAAAAAATACTGTAGATCAGATCAATTTCACAAAAATAGGCAATCAGATTATTATGACTGGGGGCGGCTTTAATGGAAAATATCAAGTCATATCTGAAAGAAAGAATAAAGGAATAATTGCCGCTAAATCTCTTGAAATTGATGGAAGTTTTAATGCAGAAATAATATTGTTAGATTTGGAAAAGATGACTTTTTCTTATACCTCCTATCTATCTGATAAAGGGGTAGACAAGAATTCTCAATTAGATGGTTCATGTTTAAGAGACCAGTAATAAATTATAGCTAATAGATTTACATTAAATGTCGTTATAATTAAAAGAAGATTTATTAACATATTTTGAATTAAGGGTATTTCATGAGAGAAGATAAATATTGTAAATTTAAAGAGAGTTTAAAAAATGATTTTTACTCATGTTTATATAATAAAGGTCTCAATAAGAAAGATATAGATATTGCCTTTAAATTATGCAAAGAAGTTTTTATAGAATATTCTTCAAACAAATATGAATCTGTTTTTTGTATAGATAATTTTAATTCAGAATATTCTTTCAAGTTATTTAGAATACCATTGTTTGAGATTGATATTGATGAATGTATTCCTGATTTAAGTCAGGTTTATAGACATATAGAAAATTGTAGTGGTAAAGTATACTGTATTGATTTGTTAGGTT
>CAYMQD010000181.1:0-5292 GCA_964392475.1 uncultured Alphaproteobacteria bacterium | reverse complement strand
CATCAATATTGCTAGCATCAAGCCATAGCTTAAGTCCAGCCTTGCTCCAGAAAGTCTTAAATCCACCGGATGGGGTCCATTCTGAACCAAATACATTTCCTGCCTTATCCTTCGCAGTTCCTGCTACCTTTACATGGTATTGTGTGGATGCGCTAAGATTGTCCCAGGGGTTGAGCTTGAACGTAGTATTATCTGAGGAGACAGGGCTTCCTGTAGCCATCCTGAGACAGGTAGAGAAATTATCGGGAGAGACCTGAATTTCAAAATTACCGCACACATCATCTACTGTATTAACCGCCAAAGATGAGAGATCCATCGCCTCATTGAAGGTAATCGAGATATTGTCATCGAGTTTAACCAGCGTTGCATTATCTGCAGGCAGAATCGAAGTCACCTGAGGCGGAGTCAGATCAATTTCAAATGCTCCAACACTGAGAACACTGCTGGCATTCCCAGCTCCATCTTCAACCTGGATCTGACAGTAGCCTTCAGCATATACCTGTTCGATCAGAGGATTGCCTGAGCCATCTGTGAAAGCAACCGACGGCTCACTCCCATCCGGTCCCACTGTTATCGAATTGCCCTTGCAGTCGGCTGAGGGGTAGGTGATGAAAGTCGTGCTCGGATCGGCATCATTATACCTGAACCTGTAGGAAGGAGTCGTATCATTGTCCGGATTCTTGTCAAAGCCCACTGCAGTCAATAACGGTGCTGCGGTATCAACCGTGAACGTCGAGATATCCTCTTCACCTGTGCGTCCTCCGCTTGTCACTATTATCTTTCCGCATGATACAGAGCCGTCACTGAATGGATTGCCGGATCCGTCTTTGAGGGTAACCGTGTTTTCTCCAGCAACAACGGCAGTTGGAGAAGCTGTGCATGCTCCCCCTATCGGTTCAATCTTCAGAGTCCCCGACAAAGAAGACGAAAATTTGAAGGTAGGAGTAGTGTCATTCGTCTCCCTGAGATCATGTGCTCCTATCACTCCTGTCGGTGCACCTGACCTCAATTCCAGCTCATCGACGACAGGATCTCCTGAGTCCATGGTCCTGAAGCCATTCGGAGTTTCTGCATCTGCCATCATAAAGTTGCCTACCAGGTCCCTGACCGTAGACTTGACCCTGATCAGGTAGTCCGTGTTCTGGACCAGATCAACTGCAGAAGTCATCGCAAAGCTGATGTTGTCTGTCGTCACTGGCTGGCCACCCATCTGTACGCAGCTCCCGAAAGAATCCCTGGATACCTGAATGCTTCCACTGCAGGATGTATCCGAAGTATTGACCGTTACATCATCAGGATTCACTGCCTCTGTGAAAACAATTTTGATGTCAAGTGACGATAAATCAACTCCTGTTTGATTATTATAAGGCGATGCAGGCGGATTGAAATCAACAGCGGGGGCAACCGTATCGACCCAGTACTCACTGAGAAGAAGTGATCCCGCATTGCCGGCACTGTCTGTAACTGAAACAACACAGTCATCCACTCTTAAACCATTGACGTCGTAAGGACTCCCTGAAGAAGTATATGCATAGTAGAGGCTGATGGTGGTGTCAGCGCTCGCTGTTACACTGCTGCTGTTGTCCGCCCAGCAGGAACCCGACGAACTGACCGTCCCCCCCTCGCTCGAACTGAAGGTCCAGCTGGGAACTGCCGCTTTGCCAGGAGTTGGAACCGGTGTTACTTCCGTCAGTACTGGTGCAACAAGGTCCACCTCGAAATCATTCACCGTGATGTTGTCGCTTGTATTGCCTGCATCATCGGTAATACTGATGGTACAGTTGTCATAAGTCCCGTCACTCAATGATCCGAACCTAACCAGTTTATTCACTGCAGGGCATGCGCTACCTGCAATCTCATAATCACATGCCGCCGTCATGCTGGTGTAGACCGCAGACGTGGGTGCCGTACAGGAACCTCCGTAGTTGATTGTTCCGTCTTCAGTTGATGAGAAGGTATATTCAGGCCTTGGATCATTCGTCGGTGAAGAAACCGGCGTTACTTCGGCAACCGTCGGTGCCGTCGCATCAATCGTCAGCTCATGCAAAAGGAGGGCATCCGATGCATTCGACGAATTGTCCGTCACTGTGACTGTGCAGCCACTATAGATGCCTTCGGCAAGACCCAAAGGTTCTCCATAGGTGAAGCTGATGTTGTCTCCTGCACTCACCGAACTTGTCGTGTTGTCCGTCCCGCACATCCCCGAATAGGAGAGGGTTCCGTCCTCATCACTTTCGATTATAATCTCAGGCGTCGTGTCATTCGTTGATGATGCCCCTGACCGAAAAATCTGTGCAATCACAGGCTTTTTACGGTCCGCAGTCCTGAAGGATGAAACATTATCAGCAGACATTGCATTGCCTAAGGTATCCTCTATTGCCGTTGTGATCTTGATCCTGTAGGTGGTCTCGCCGGCAAGTTCTGACGCCGGCTTGACCGTGAAGACTTTGTTGCCCGGAGTTACCAAAACAGAACCGCTCATCTGGACACAGGAATCAGTGGAAAAATTGTCATCTGAGACCTGGATGCTTCCTGTACAGGATGAATCTGTGGAGTTCGCACTCACTGTTGAAACCCTAGCTTCCTCATTGAACTGAAACGTCATCGAACCGTCCAATGAAAAAGATGTCGCGTTGTCCGCAGGGCTTTTCGATAAAAGCACTGGGCCCAGATTATCGACAATGAAGGTGCTGACAACAAGGGCTGCCGATTCGTTCGCCGAGGTATCTTCTACGGTAATGGTACAGTCCGAATAGGTCCCGTCTGCAAGAGTACTGAAGGTTACTGTCTTGTCCCCTGCCGATATGGCATCACCATCCTCCAACGAGATGCACGAGCCGTCAAAGGTCATGGTACCGGCTTCATTCGTATTGAATGTGTAACTTGGAGTTGTATCTCCTGACGGAGTTGGAACCTCTGTGACCACTTTGAGGATCGGAGCTTCAACATCGGCCGTCTTGAAGCCCGATGTCATCTGATCGTAGTCCGTCCCTTGAGGCAGGCCTGTCACCCTCAAGGCATTCCCCGCCAAATCCTTCACTGACGTGGTTACACGAATTTTGTAGAAGGTCTGGTTGTCAAGATTCGACGATGGCGTCACTAAAAATGCTGTGTTAAAATTCGAAGAACCATACGAACTGTTTAGCTGAAGACAACCCGCTGTCCCTTTCTGGTAGACCTGGATGCTTCCTGTACAGCTGACGTTGTCATCCAGACTGCTCATTGTAGTGGTGTCTATGGGCTCTGAAAATCTCACCCCTACCGAAGTCGCCCTTGAAACCTTTGTCGTCCCCTCTGCTGGAGTCACCAAAACAACCGTAGGAGCTGTCAGGTCAATAACGAACGGATTGATATCCAGCCCCCTCCGGTTACCGGATGCATCCGTCACTGTAAGACGACAGTCGATGTAGGGGCCCTCGGCCAGAAGACCTCCGCTGCTGTCTGTAAGCGTCAGAGTGGTCTTGTTGTCTGTACTGCTGTCATCAACCTTGGATGTCAGCGACTTGCACGATCCGGAATAGCTGATACTCCCCGCTTCACTCGAAGTGAAGCTGAACACAGGAGCCTGATTGTTCGACGGCGTAATCACTCCGGTAACCTGTGCCAATACCGGACGGGTTACATCCACAGTTTTGAAGGCAATGAATTTTTCTGAGGACATCGTATTGCCTGAAAGGTCCTTGACTGACGTGAAAATCTTGATCTGGTACTCCGTCTCACTCGTAAGGCTTGCCGCAGGGTACAGGGTAAAGCTCCGCCCCGAGTTGCTCATGCTGGGATTGCCTGACATCTTCACACAGCTGCTGAAGCCATCCAGTGAGACTTGAATGCTCCCAGTACAGGACGTATCTGCTGTCCCAACCCTCACTGTCGATACGTCCATCGGCTCTGAAAAGGTGACGACAATCGCTCCGGAAAGAGCAAACGGGGTCGATAAAGTATCTGTGGCATCAAGTGGATAGTGGCTGAGTACACTGGGTGGTGTGAGGTCTACTGAAAATGGAGCCAGCTTTAGCCTGTTCTGATTGCCTGCCTCATCAGTAACCGTGATGCTGCAGTCACCGTAGTTGCCTTCAGTCAGGCTGATGAATGTCAACGTGTTCACCCCAAAAGAAGCCTTACTGTCTGCAGACGTGCAGGATCCTCCGTAGCTGATGTCTCCTGACTCGTTCGAATAAAAACTGTACTGAGGAGTCCCCGTCCCTGAATTCTCAGGAACCGCTGCCAACTCACTGAGTATAGGGGCCACTGTATCGATGACAAAATCACTCGCTTCAAGCTTGCCCGTGTAGCCCCGGACATCAGTCACCGATATCACACAATCCGCATAACTCCCGTCACCCTTCGTCTTGAAAAATAGAGGATTGTTACCGTCCTTGGCCAGTTTCAGAGACGAATCGCATGCACCTGCATAGCTGATCAAACCTTTCTTACTCGATGAAAATGTGTAGCCGGGAGTCGTGTTGTTCGTCCTTGATGCTACCGAAGAAACTTCCTTGAGTACCGGGGAAGAGGTATCTACAGGCGGCGTGTACGTCCCTATGTCCTTCTCTGCAAGCACTTCCATCGAATCTCCCTGGACTTCATCCTGGGCATCTCCACAGCCGATAAGCAACATGATGATGGAAATAAATACACAATAGTGCTTCCAACAAATACAGAATGACTTACTCACTCTAGGCATTGAAGGTTAAGGTTCACACAATGTTTAGACTGACTATTTAAGCCATATTACAGAACAAGAAGAGAAAAGCGAGGAGAAAAATGGAGAATCTTTCATCAATTGGTGTTTAGTAATATAATTCTAAAAATAATTTGCCAGTGAAAAGTATTTTTAGTTAAGTCAATATCAATCACCAGGTTTCCATATATAAAGAAAATTTCTGTAAGGTTTAGTAAGAATTTTACCACTGTCTGGATTAATCTCAGGTCCTGGTATTCCACCATTATATATATTTATCACTCCAACAGCATTCCACCAATTACCGTGTTCATGTGCTGTCCCATCTAGAACTGCACTATTAACATTTGATTTACCTAGGCCATTAAAATATGTACCAGAACTAGGATTATTTCCTCGTAAACCAGAATCTCCAATTTCAACAAACCCAGTTATAGATGTTTCAGTTAACCAACTTGTTTGGTACCAAGTGACTTCTTTAGTTTCTAAATCGTCTATTTCATTACCACCCCAGACCAACTTGAACTTCCATTTAGTAGAATCAATTCTATAATCCTCACGAGATGCATTGTCATAATTTCCTATATTCATAAATGTAGGCTGACTGGTAT
>CAYMQD010000180.1:0-3944 GCA_964392475.1 uncultured Alphaproteobacteria bacterium | reverse complement strand
TAATATATCAGAATCATTTGATAAAAAATCTGGAAGTAAAGGAGCTGATTCTAAAATTCTTTTGTCTTTTTCATCTTTAGTGTCTAATATTCTTAAAGGATTGTCTTCTAGTCTCAATTGACTCTCTTTAGATAAATGATTCTTTTTTGAGATTAAGTAGTCTACGAGAGATTTTTTATATGATGATCTACTTTCAGAGTCGCCAAGACTGTTAATTTCTAGAATTAAATCATCTTTTAATCCTAGTATAGTTAGAAATTGATATGCAGCAGAGATTACGTCAACATCAGCATCATATTCAGCGGAGCCAATGAGTTCAACTCCAACTTGGTGAAATTGACGCATTCTTCCTTTTTGAGGTCTTTCATATCTAAACATAGGTCCGTGATAAAAAACTTTAAATGGTAAAGAGTTTACAAAAGAGTTTGATAAAAAGGCTCTTGCTATTGCTGCTGTCCCCTCAGGCCTAAGTGTAATTGATTCTCCATTTTTATCGTTAAAGTTATAAGTTTCTTTAGTTATTATGTCTGAAGTATTGCCAAGACTTCTGTTGAAGACTTCACTAAATTCTATTATAGGAGTAAGAAATTCCTCAAACCCGTAGAGGTCAAATATTTTGCGAGCACATTCTAAAATATAATTATGTTTTTTTATTTCATCTCCAAAAAGATCACGCGTACCGCGTACAGTTTGTAATATTTTCTTGTTCATAGGATTTATTATACTTCTTTCATTTCCTTTTCTCTTCTCTCAACTATTTTTACAACCTCTTCTACTATACTTTCTCCGTTAGTTCTATAAGCCTTAGCTCCATTAATGTAAACCTGGTGATGCTTTTTACTTCCTCCAGCAATACCTATATCGCTGACTAATGATTCACCTGGACCATTCACCACACATCCAATGATAGAGAGTACAATAGGTTTTTTAATATGACTCAGTCTTTTTTCCAGCTCACATGAAGTTTTGATTACATCAAATTGTTGTCTGGCGCACGAAGGACATGAAATTATCGATACGCCATATTTTAGTAAGCCCAAAGATTTTAATATTTCTCTTCCTACTCTCACTTCTTCTACAGGATCTGCAGAGAGAGAAACTCGAATTGTATCTCCAATGCCTTCATAAAGTAAAGAACCTATACCTAATGTAGATTTAACTGTACCTGAATTTAGTGTACCTGATTCTGTAACACCTAAATGTAGAGGATAACTACATTTTTTAGCTAACTCTTTATATGCTAGTATTGTGAAAAAAACATTTGAAGATTTAACGCTAATTTTTATATTTTCAAAGTTTAGACTTTCCAAAATATTTATATTTTTTAATGCACTTTCTACCATTGCTTCTGGGCAAGGGTTTTTATATTTTTCTAAAATATTTTTTTCTAACGATCCAGAGTTTACCCCAATTCTTATAGAACAATTATTATCACGTGCGGCAGAGACCACCTCTTTTATTTTTTTTATGTTCCCTATATTACCCGGATTAATTCTCAAGCAACTAGCTCCTGAAGTTGCTGCTTCAACTGCACGTTTATAATGAAAATGTATATCAGCAACTATGGGAATATAACTATCATTTACTATTTTTTTTAGTGCTTTAGTAGATTTTTCATCTGGACAAGATACTCTTACAATATCTGCCCCGGCCTCATGTATTTGATGTATTTGATTTAAGGTAGCATCTATGTCACTTGTTATTGTATTTGTCATTGACTGTACACTAATAGGACTTTCATGGCCTATAGCAACATTACCTACGTTTATTTGTATAGTTTTTCTTCTTTTTATATGATTCTTATATTTATATGGCATGATACTCCAAAAGTATTGTAGAAAAATTATAGAATTAACAATTAACGCATATTTAATAGACTGTTAGGATTTAATCTAATATCACGCTTTAGCTCGCCTATACTTCCCATAGGGGGTATAGATAAGCCATCTACTGTAATATTAAGTCCACCAATATTACTAGTCATTAAGTAAGTAACATCTTCACCTGATAAATAATACCTGTCACCTTTATGTAAAATTCTTGTTTCTATTGCTGCTCTTGACTCATTCTGTATTTGTATCCAAGTTTCCATGGTTGCATATAAAGTTATACGTCCGCCTATTTCTCCATATTCATTGTGTATGGGTTTTGGTTCTACTAAAGGAACGGGTTTATCCAAAATTTTCTCACTATTTTTTTCTATAATATCGTTTACTATTAGTTCATTATTATCTTCATTTGCTAGTTTTGAGGGTTGAGAAACTATAATATTTTTTTTATCAGTTATTGACGCTATCTCTGATATATTTGGAATATTATAATATATTGATCCCGATGAAATGTAGTACATCCATACTATATATGCTATTACTACTGATAAAATAGATGATAAAATAATGAAAGAGCTTGGTAATTTCATTTCTGGTGGAGGTAAGTTCATTACTAGGGATGGAGGCGTTGATACACTATTCTCTTCTTTACTCTCTAACTTTTTTATTAAAATAGCTGGATCTAATTTGAGATAAGAGGCATAGCTGCGAATAAATCCATACGTATAGGTGTTTCCTGGTAAGGATACTAATTTTCCCTGCTCAATAGCTTGAATATAAGGTTTTCTTATACTTAGTGATCTGGAAACATCTGAAAGGGATTTTCCTTGCTCTAGGCGAGCATCCTTTAATATCTTACCTACTTCAATAATAGGCTCTGTTGTATCAGAGTTAATTAAATTTTCACTATCATCATCAGACATTTAGTTTTTAACCCATTTAAAGACAGTTTTAAAAATAAATACAGCCAAGAATATTATTTACAGATAATTAAAGTCATTAAATATTTTATAAAAAAAAGATAAAATTTAAAATTATTTTTTCATTATATTTAAATATTCTATTAATTTATCATTTTAATTTGTCAAGATCAAAAGCAGAATGTAAAGTTCTTACAGCTAGCTCACATTTGTCTTCATCTACCAGCAAACTAATTTTAATTTCTGACGTGCTAATCACATGAATATTAATATTTTTTGCAGCTAAAGCAGAAAACATTTTTTGAGCTACACCGGAATGAGTTTTCATTCCCAGCCCAACAATTGAAACTTTAGCTATGTTTTTTTGTACACTTACACGATCAAATCCTACATCTTTTTGAATTGATTCCATTGCGTATACAGCTTCTTCAATTTCAGAACGAGGAACAGTAAATGTATAATTTATTTTTTCTCCACTTTCAGAACCAGATTGAACAATCATGTCTACATTAATATTAGCTTTTGTTAGAGGAAAAAATATTTTTGCAGAAACCCCAGGTTTATCGGCCAAGCCAACAAGTGTTAGTCTTGCTTCATTGAGGCTTAAAGTAACTCCACTTACTATTTTTTTATCCATTATTTTGTCCTCTGAGATAAGTACGCTTCCATTAACTCCACTGATACTAGATAATACCCGAACCTTTACACCATAGCGCATTGCTATCTCTACAGAGCTTGTTTGTAAAACTTTAGCCCCTAATGATGAAAGTTCAATCATTTCTTCATAACTCGCACATTCAATTTTTTTTGCATTTTTTACAATTCTTGGATCTGCAGTATATATTCCATCTACATCAGTGTATATATCACATCTATCCGCATTTATGGCGGCTGCAAGCATTACAGCAGAAGTATCAGATCCTCCTCTTCCTATTGTGGTAATTCTAGAATTTTTTGAAATTCCTTGGAATCCAGATACTACTGCTACTGAGCCAGATTTAATAAAAGATTCAAGCACCCTTGTATCTATATTTTCTATTTTTGCTTTTGAATGAGAGTTGTCAGTATTTATTGGAAGTTGCCAAGCTTGCCAAGATCTGGCATTAATATTTAAAGATTGAAGTGTTAATGCCATAAGACCCGATGAAATTTGTTCACCGCAGGATATTACAACATCATATTCTGAAGGTGCTGT
>CAYMQD010000179.1:0-7780 GCA_964392475.1 uncultured Alphaproteobacteria bacterium | reverse complement strand
AACCCCTGTATTTCTTTTTTTAAATTTAAATCCTATCTCTGAAAACTTTAATCGTTTACTGCTAGTTGCAAAAATATCAAGTAAAATTTTGAATCCTCTGGCATGTAAATTATTAGCGTTTTTTTCAAAAACTTCTTGTCGTGTAATAAAGTAGCCACTCATAGGATCACTTAAACTCACGCCGGTAACAAAGCGTGAAATACTATTTGCTATTTTACTAGCTACTTTTCTATGAAAAGAAAGTACATTTGCATCACCTCCTTCATAAAAACGACTTGCCACTACTATATCTAAATTTTCTTTTTCTATCTTTTGTATCATTAAAGGAAGTTTTGTTTCATCATGTTGTAAATCTCCATCTATTACTGCAATAAATTCTGATGAACTCGATAAAGCACCTTCTATTACAGCAGAAGAAAGCCCTCTTCTGCCTATCCTATGTATACAACGAATTCTTTTATTTATTTTTGAAATACTTTTTACTTTAGTTGCAGTTCCGTCAGGAGAATCATCATCTACAAATACTATTTCGTAATCAAATTTTTCTAAAACTGCAGAAATAGAAGTAATTAACTTTTCTATATTATCTTTTTCATTATAAGTTGGTACAATTATACTTATTTTCATATTATCGCAAATCCATATATTTATTCAATAACTTAGGATAAACTGTCTCCCTTATCCAAACTAAAATTACTAAAAGACTAAGTGTCCAGGTAAGATAACTATACCTTCCACCAACATGATAAAAAAGCATTAAGCTTTGAAGAGAAAGAGCAGAAAAAGATAATATTCTAAGCGCTTTCTCAGAATAAGGATTTAAGGATACATACAAGCATATTAATAATGTTAAATGATACCATATTTCATGGAGTTTTATTTCATCACCTACATGCAAATATATTTTTTTTAAATGGTTTGATTCAAAATTTAAAAGAATTATATCCCAAAAACCATATAAATAGTTTATTGGGCTAGCTCCTAAGTTCCAGTCTTTATATGCAGCTATTGTTAATGGAACAAATTTTTCTCCAAAATAAAAATTATGCAAAGGTATAAGTAAAATTGGTGAAAAACCTATACATAAAACAACTAGGTTTTTATATTGTAATTTCTTAATAAAAATAAATGCTAAGACAGCTAACAAAACTAGTATTCCTATTATAATATTAGGTCTAACTATAGCAGCAACTGCAAACATTAAGCCTGAAACAAAACATTCCTTTATTTTAATATCTATATTTTTCAGAACTTCTCCTTTATATCTTCCAAGCATAGGAGTAATAATTGTAAGCCCTACTATAAAAGCTAGATATGACATTGGCTCTGCAAACCCACGGGCTGCTAATTTTATATAATAAAAGTGAAAAAAACCAAAAGCCTCAAAAATTGGTATTATAAACCAAATTAATAGTAACGCCTTGCTCCAATTGTTTCCTAACCAGTGCCTTAGCAAGAAAAAAAGTACTACTGGAAAAAGTGATATGCACATTAAAGGGAGAAATGGAAATTCTCCAAATAACATATAATTTAGAACCCAGGCATACCTATATCCAGGCATTAAATCAAATAAAGATTCTCCTCCTTCAAGGGCATGAAAAAAATTTCGCTCCGCTAGATTATCTGAAATTATATGTGCATAATGGGTATATGATAACCCGTCATTCCCTCCTTCAAACAATAAAAATCCGTCTAGTAGAGTAGGAGAATAATATATCATTAGTAATGTGCTTAAAAAGAAATATAGGCCGATATATAAAAAGTTTTTTAGATTTATCGATCTAAAAACAAGATACAAAATCAAAGTTACTAAAATTATAGGTATATAGTCTCTTAAGAGATTTATTATTTTCCACTTTAATGGTAATTCAATTTTTATAGATAAAGTATCATTAGAGCCAGTCTCTACAGCCCAAAACTCAAATTTTTTACTATGAACTTTTAAGAAATCTATAAAAACACATTCTAACTCTTTATGATTATTAATAAGAAATATACTTTCTAGTGCCTGAGATTTTATTTCTGGAACAAAAATATCTCCTCTCCAACAAATTTTGGTATTTGGATTACCTACCAAACTCTCCGGCAAAAGATAGTGTACAAAGTAGGGAAGCTTATCTCTTTCAGGTTGCTGCATACCCCAAGAATTATAACGCCTATCATTAAATGCCCCTAGCTTAAGAGCGTATCTGCCATCCCAATTAACATTATATTTTAAATTAGTATATTCTGAGGGCCACCATATTTGAGATACCCCTACGTCATAAAGGGACAAATCCGGCGCCATAATATTAACTTTAACATTTTCTTTATAGCTATCATTAAGATACTTAAATACTTCAGTCGGCATTTTTTTTGCAAATATACTATCCTTATATTTATCTCCTCCTATAAAAACATTTGCACCTTCTTCTATACTGGGAGGGACAATAAATATTCTTATACATAAAGATACTAAAGTAATTGCTGAAGCATATATCCATATTTTTTTTTCATTTGTTAAATGTGATGAAAAAAATAATCCTATAAGAACACACCAAATAATATACGTAGACCAATTGTCTGAGTTAACTCCTAAGCTTAAGGTAACTAAAGTTAATAACAAAACCTTTAACATCATATTAATTACCTTTTGCCATCGAAAATAAAAACTTTAAAAATATTTAAATTTTTTATATTAAAAATAAGAGTTTTGTGTAAATCTTGAGTATTATTTATTATTTATCCAAAATTAAGGGTAAAAAAGTGAACTATAATAAACGTATGATACCCATTTTTTTTATTTTAGCTTGTTTTTTTTCTACTTATGTTATGGCAGATACAGCAATAACTAAATTTAAGGCTATCGATAAAACCCAAATGGGGGAAGCCGTAAATATGGGGCAAGTAGAATTAGTAGACACATGGTTCTTACAACTACCAGCATTCAAATTTTCTCTTTACGATTTTGATCCTGGAGCCTATATTTTAGCCTTACACTTGGGTAGTAGTTGCAGTAAAAGAGGCCCAACTCTAGAAAAAGTGAAAAAAGAATTAATGGTATGGAATCCAGAGAATTTATTTGAAATTGAAGTTCCAGAAGGTGGTTATTTTGACTCAACATTAATTGCAAAGCCTGATACTGTCACATCAAAAACAAAAAACCTTATTACTGTTACAACTATGAGAGGACAAATAATTACAATTAGAAAGCAAGAAAATGATAAAATTTATGCTTGTGGAAAAGTTCCTGAATTATAAATATAGCTAAGCTTTTTAATTTCTAATACAATATTTCAGTTTATATAGTAAAATTTACAAAAAGATATACCTATACTCTTCGCACTCGTAGCTCAGTTGGATAGAGCGCTACCCTCCGAAGGCAGAGGTCAGAGGTTCGAATCCTCTCGGGTGCACCAAAATATAATTTAGAGTTAATTAAAATGATAACTAAAAGATACAAATCTACTTATAATTGGATTTTAAAAACCTATACAGAATTAAAAAATAATAATATCAGACAAGTTGCATATGTTCCAGACGCAGGCCATAAGCAACTTATAGAACTTTTTGAAAAGGACAAGTTTGTAAGTATGATACCGCTAACTTCTGAACAAGAGGGTGTAGGATTACTTGCTGGCGCATGGCTAGGTGGAGAGAGAGGTGTATTATTAATGCAATCGAGTGGTGTAGGTAATTGTATAAATGCCATATCCTCAATAGTCACTTCCTGCAATTTTCCTTTGTTAATGTTAATAACCATGCGCGGAGAGTGGAATGAGTTTAACCCTTGGCAAGTCCCAATGGGTTCCGCTACTTCCAAAGTGTTATCCTCAATTAATGTTCAAACCATAACCTGCAAACAACCAGAAGAAGTTGCTGAATCTATAAATGCTATGGCAGGACTTAGCTATAAATCTTCATGTGCAACCGGTGTTTTATTTTCGCAACAATTAATTGGAGCTAAAAGCTTTAAGGAGTAGTTTATGAGTTCTAAGCTTTATCGACGTACAGTAGTTAAAAATTTATTAAGTAATAGAAATAATAATATATTGGTAGTGACAGGTCTTGGTGGCACTAGTTGGGATGTCACAGCTTTAGGTGACAATGATTTAAACTTTATATTATGGGGAGGCATGGGAAATGCCTCAATGGTTGGCTTAGGTTTAGCATTAGCACAACCTAATAAAAAAATAATCGTAATCACTGGGGATGGAGAAATGTTAATGGGATTAGGGTCTCTAGCAACTATTGCTGTTAAAAATCCTAATAATTTATCAATTGTAGTACTTGATAACGAATTATATGGTGAAACAGGTGGTCAAAAAAGTCACACCGCCTATTCTACTAATCTAAGCAATATAGCTCTTGCTGCTGGAATAAAGAGTTCACATTTAATAACAAATATTAAAGAAGTTAACGCACTTCGAAAAAAAATATGCCTAGGTAATCAATTAGTATTTGCTCAAATTAAAATAAGTAAAGAAAATGGGCCTATGATATTACCACCTCGTGAAGGTTCATATATTAAAAATCGATTCAGAAAGGCATTATTAGGACCTAATGCTTTTGTAGATTAAAAAATTAATCTTAAAGATTATTTGCTAAGCTGGTTCATAATACGATCAGAAATTCTACATTTATGCATATGAAAATTTGTACCTTTAAAATATCTTGCAGCATAAAGACACTTTGTTCCAATTAAAGACTCATAACGACCTGTTCCAGCTATATATTCTGCTGTGCCAGTTCCTGCATCCAAATCCTCTGATTCCCTATAAAATGATATCCAAAACTTCTCATTCTTTTCATTCACATTTTCACAAATAACTTCGAGATTTGATTTATCAGTAAAGATTGTTTCTATTTTTCCATAACATATTCCTAAACCTATATCTCCTATACTATCTCTCCAAGAACATTCGTTTTCAAAAATTGAATATTTATCTCCATCTGGAAATTCTATACTTTTTAATGATGTCTTACAGTTACCTTCATATATCAGTTCTGCGCTAATTACTGGCCATGAGCACAGGCAAAAAAATAATACTAATAATATTTTTTTCATTATTCTCACAATTTTTTTCTAGATAAATCTTGTATATTGTCCTCTAGTTTTTAATACTAAGCATGTTTATTATTTTTTTTATATCCTTTAGATACATATGCAGAGAGACCTTTAAAATTCTCATCTATTTTATGTTTTCTGTCAAATGGTGGAAATGCCCTTTGTCGACAGTCTAGTCTTGAACACGTTCTGCAGGAAACCCCTACAGGTACAATCTGACTATTCTTTTTAGATAAATCAATATTGCGCGTATAAATTAGTTTATCCGCTTCTTCTAATGAACAACCTAAACCGATAGAGTAATAGGTTTGTGGTAGACCAAAACCTCCTCCCGTTTTCCTAATTGTTTTAGCTATACAAAAATATCTCTTACCATCGGGCATTTCTGAAATTTGTAAGTTAAATACATCTGGTGAAGTAAATGCTGTATATACATTCCATCTTGCACAAGCACCTGTATACCTAGGAAGGCTAATACCAGACATAGAAATTTTCTTTGAAATATTCCCAGCTATATCAACTCTAAGCATATGAAAAGGAATTCCACTCAATCCTGGTTTCTGAAGTGTAGTAAGCCTATGAAAAACCTGCTCCATACTAACTCCGAAACGATGTTGTAATTTTTCAATATCATATCTAAATGATTGTGCACTCTGGAAAAATACTTCATAGGGCATTATAAGAGCTGCTGCAAAGTAATTAGCTAAAGCATTTCTCAATAGCATTTTAGTCTCATGGGTGGATATATTACTAATATCTGTGATCGTGTTAATTTCATTATTTGCTGCTACAAGTCCAAGTTGCTGAGCTAAAAGAAAAGTTCTACTTTCAAGTGGAAGTGCATCTGACAAAGCAACAGTTCTCGCAACAGGATCAAAAAGTCTTACTGTTGAGTGAGTAATATCAGGGGGCATCAAGGAGACACGTATTCTATATTTTTTCTCAAGATATATACATATACGGTTAAAATAGTCTTCCGGTCTACAAGACATCAAACCTAACTCATCCACTATTAAGCTGGTGATATTCTCTAACCCAGAAAAGTAATTCCTTGATTGTTGTATGAAATCAGAAACAATTTCAGCAGATATTTTAGTACTTATATCAAATTCACCTTGCTCTGAAATTTCCAAGCTTTTTCTATCTAGCTTAAGGGAGTTATAGTTATCATAAAGAGCTATTATAGCTCTTGCTATACCTGGCTGATTAACTACTAAATCATTAACATCTGAGGTGGATAGATCAAGCTTTTCAAATATACTATCTGACAAAATTTCTATCATAGATGAACTTAGTTGTGGATCATCTTCTCTAGTAAAGCTTGATAAATCTGCATTAAATACTTCTGCAAGTTTTACAAGTAAATCACCTGTAACATTTCGTTTATTATTCTCTATCAAATTTAAATAGCTAGCTGATATCCCTAAGTTTTTAGCTAAATTTCCTTGATTAATAGATCTTTGTCTCCTTAACCGTCTTATTGAGGAACCTATACGCATGTATCTATTATTTCTTTACCGAGAATTTACAAATTTTAAAAATATTACTAACACAAATTTACAAATTTACAAGAAAATAAAAAATTTTAATGAAATATAAATCTTTATTGTGTAAATACTTTACAAGAAATATATATAAATTAATAGCTCTATTTTATAGAATTCTGCTTAATTAAGGAAAATTCATGAAAAATGATTCAATTTTACATAGTGTAGACAAAACTTTCGAAAATGAAATATTGATAAATACAAATACACAAAAATTCAAAAAAGATAAAAATTTAAATTATAACGATTGGCCAAAACCAGAATGGGATAATAAAAGATGGAACGGAATATCCAGGAATTATACAATTAAAGATATTAAACGGCTTGGTGGAACTAAAACAATTGAATATTCGCTTGCTCAAGACGGGTCAAAAAAATTATGGAAACTTTTACATTCTGAAAAATATATAGCCACTTTAGGAACATATACAGGGAACATGGCAGTCCAACAGGCTAGGGCAGGATTAAAAGCAATATATGTATCTGGCTGGCAAGTAGCAGCAGATGCTAATTCCTCAGGTCAAATGTACCCTGATCAAAGTCTTTATCCTGTTAACAGTGTACCTGATATAGTAAAAAAAATTAATATGGCTTTACAAAGAGCCGACCAGATTCAAAATATGGAAAAATTTGATAAAATTAACACAACTGATATTGACTTTTATATACCTATAGTTGCTGATGCTGAAGCAGGATTTGGTGGTATTTTAAATAGTTTTGAATTAATGAAATCTATGATAGAGGCAGGAGCAGCAGCCGTACATTTTGAGGACCAATTGGCAGCAGAAAAAAAATGTGGGCATCTAGGAGGTAAAGTGTTAGTGCCTACTAAAAATTTTGAAAAAACATTAAATTCCGCAAGATTAGCTGCAGATATTATGGGTGTTCCTACCATAATAATGGCCAGAACTGATGCAGAGGCAGCACGCTTAATCACCAGTGATATAGACGAAAGAGATAAACCGTTTTTGACAGGAGAAAGAACTGCTGAGGGGTTCTACAGAATGACAGGTGGAATTGAATGAGCTATTGAAGCGCTCTGATTTTATTAGTCTTCACACACCGCTGCCTGAAGCGACTCGAGATATGATAAATGTGAACTCAATTTCAGAGATGAAAGATGGTGTGCGTATTATCAATTGTGCTCGCGGGGGGCTCGTTGTTGAAGCAGACCTTAAGGATGGTT
>CAYMQD010000178.1:0-8314 GCA_964392475.1 uncultured Alphaproteobacteria bacterium | reverse complement strand
TTATTGAATCATTGAGAGATGTTATATCGCGAACTATAATACTACTCACAATTTCCTCTAAATTAATTTTATATATACTATATAATATATGAAGTTAAAAATTAACATTCATAAATGCTTTTATATTTTTTTTCTATATATTTTATCCTATTATAATTGATAAGATGACAAAAATGTTAAACTCTAAATGTATTTTACCTATATTATTTTATGTATTGCTTACTTTCCATACATACTCTGCAGATTTACGTTCCAATCCAGAGCCAGGATTTGAATCAAATAATATATCTTCGTCGGCAGAAGGCTCAAGCTTTATGGTAAGTACGGCTGATAGAAGGGCTTCTCTTGTTGCAAAAGAAATTATCCATAAAGGTGGTAATGCTATAGATGCGATTGTAGCTGCGCAAATGATACTCTCGATAGTAGAACCCCAGTCTTCAGGTTTAGGAGGAGGAGGTTTTTTATTATATTATGATGCAAAGTCTAAGTTAGTTCATTCTTGGGATGGAAGAGAAACAGCACCTTCTAGTGCTGAAACCAATATGTTTATGATAAATGAAAGCGATAAAATTAAATTTATGGATGCGGTTTCAAGTGGTATTTCTGTAGGCGTACCAGGTGTGATTTCAATGCTTGGGAACGCCCACTCGTTATATGGCTCTCTCTCCTGGAAAGAGCTAGTTAGCCCTGCGATTAAACTATCTGAGAAGGGTTTTTCTATTAGCCCAAGATTGCATTATCTTCTGGGAAGATTAAACCATTTGAAAAAAGATATTTATGCGAAGAAACTTTTTTATAATAAAGAGGAACAGCCACACCCTATTGGTCATAAGGTTTTGAATAGCGAACTAACTGAAAGTCTAAAAAAAGTATCTTTAAGCTATAGAGCAATCAACGAAGGAATAATAGCAAATACAATAATTGATAAAATTAATTCTATTTCTCAAGATAATATATTAACACTGTACGATTTAAAAAATTGGAATAGTAAAGTTAAAAAGCCCATTTGTTCAAATTATAGAGATTTTAAAATTTGTGGTATGGCACCTCCCTCTTCAGGTGGTGTAAATGTGCTACAAATTTTGAAGATACTAGAATTTGCGGATCTTCCAAGTCTTAAGAAAGATAAGTTAAAGATGCAGCATTTTTTTCTAGAAGCTTCAAAGCTTTCTTATATGGATAGAGCTGCTTATATAGCTGATCCTGATTATGTTTATGTTCCAGTAAATGGTTTATTGGATCAGAAATATTTAAAAAATAGATATAATCTAATTAAAGATAATAGGGTAAATCATTCTATTAAAGAAGGTGTTCCGAATGGTTTTGTTAAAGGCGAGAGGTTTTTAGATAATACAGCTGAACTTTCTTCTACTACACATATAAGCGTAGTAGATAAGGAAGGTAATGCGGCAGCTCTAACTTCAAGCATTGAATTTGCTTTTGGGTCAGGAATTATGGCAGCTGGTTTTTTACTTAATAACCAGCTAACTGATTTTTCTTTTCAATCTACTTTGGAAAATGGTTCCATTGTGGCCAATAGTGTTGAGCCTGGGAAAAGGCCACGTTCTTCTATGTCTCCTACTATAGTTTTAGATAATAACGATAATTTGATTGGTGTTATAGGGTCTCCTGGAGGTTCTAGAATTATTTGCTATGTAGCAGAAGCCCTGATACGATTGATTGATTTTGAAATGCATCCAGAGCAAGTAGTTAAAGAGCCTCATACATGCAATAGAGGAGGTAATAGCGAGATAGAAAGCTCTTTTAGAGATGAAGAACTAATTACTGAATTGGCCACATTAGGTCACCAAATTGCTAAGAAAAAAATGACAAGCGGGTTGAATATAATTTGGAAAGAAGGTAATGGAAAATGGATAGGAGCATCAGATTCGAGGAGAGAAGGAATGGCTTTAGGTATGTGAAAATACCTTTCAATAATTATCTTATTTTATTAAGAAGAATTACACTAATTAGTTGGGATTAACATTATGGAATTATCGAAAAAGCAGATTTCAGATTTTAAAGATCTAGGATATACATTTATTCAAAATGTTTTTTCTCCTGAAGAAGTCAGAATAATGCAATCTGAGCTTCCAAATATTTATTCTCAAAGAAGAGATGAAATTGTATATGAAAAAGATGGAAAGACGGTAAGAACAGCATTTGCCGTACATCGTTGGAATAAAATTTTTAAACTTTTGAGTCAACATCCTCGCTTGGTAAATCCAATTAAACAGCTTTTAGGAGGAAACTATTATATTCATCAATGGAAACTTAATAAAAAAGCTGCATTTGATGGTGATGTTTGGCAATGGCACCAAGATTATGGGACTTGGAAGAATGAGGATGGTATGCCTGAGGGTATGGCTTTAAATGTTGGTATATTTTTAGACGATGTAAATGAATTTAATGGTGCTTTAAATTTTATTCCTAAATCACATAGGGATGGATATTTGCGTTCGGATCAAGATACTACAACCACTTCTTATCCCTTATGGACTTTAGATGATAACACTATTAAACAACTTGTTGAGCGTGGCGGTATAGTGTCTCCAAAAGGATCAGGTGGATCAGTGGTATTTTTTGACTGTAATTTGGTACATGGTTCTCTCCCAAATATGTCTCCATGGGATAGAACAATTGTATATGTTTCCGCGAATCATGTTAATAATCGTATACGTTTTTTTAAAAGACCTGAATATATTGCTGAGAGGGATTTTGAGCCTGTTACGACTTTGAGTGACGATTGTTTGTTTATTGAAAAACATGGAAAATAATTCACTCTGATATGTCTACTAATATTAACATACACAGCATGTTTAATAGTTTAGAAAAGTATGCGGAGGAAGGAAAGCAAGTTAAAATTGGTATTATAGGTGCTGGAAAATTTACCACAATGTTTCTTGCTCAAGCAATTCAAACGAGGGGTTTTCACATAGTTGCTCTAGGTGATTTAGTTTTGAATAGAGCTAAGGAATCTCTCGTTAAGGCTGGCTTTCCAGAAGAACAAATTTGTAATGAGTTTGATAAGGCTGTTTCATCTAAGGGCACATGGATCACTGAAGATGGAGAAGCAATATCTAATATAGAACAATTAGATGTTCTAGTTGAGGCAACTGGAAATCCAGAATCTGGCGTGCTGCACGCGCTAAACGCATTTGATAATTCTACTAGTGTTGTTTTAGTTACGGTTGAGGCAGATGTTTTGTGTGGTCCTATGTTGGCTAAAATAGCTCATGAAAAAGGTGTTATACTTAGTATGGCTTATGGTGATCAGCCTGCCTTAATATGTGAGCTGATAGATAGAGTAAAAACATCTGGATTTAAGGTGGTATGTGCAGGTAAGGGAACGAAATACTTGCCAGAATATCATGAATCAACTCCAGATACAGTATGGGATTTTTATGGTCTAAGTGAAGATGAAGCTATTAAAGGAAATTTAAATCCCAAAATGTTTAATTCTTTTTTGGATGGAACAAAATCTTCCATAGAAATGGCAGCAGTGTCGAATTCAGAAAATCTTATTGTTCCAAAAGCAGGCTTATCTTTTCCCTCCATTGGTGTTTCTAAATTAGCCGAAGAATTGGGAAAAATGAGTTTGGTTCAATCTAACCAAGGAGGCATTGTAGAAGTGGTGTCTTCCATGAATAGAGATGGAACTGAAATTTTAGATCATCTTAGGTTTGGAGTTTATGTGGTTTTTAAGGCTTCTACGGAATATGTAAAAAGATGTTTTTATGAGTATGGTATTTCTACAAGTCCAGATAGTGAATTTGCTGCTATTTGGAGGCCTGTTCATCTTATAGGGCTTGAGCTAGGGGTTAGTATAGCTTCTGTCCATTTTGATAAACGGCCGATAGGTAGTTCAAGAAACTTTGTTGGTGACGTGGTTGCAGTTGCAAAAAGAGATTTAACTATTGGTGAATATTTAGATGGTGAGGGAGGGGAGACAGTCTGGGGGCGTTTAAGCCCCTCCAATGATTCTTTACATTCTAATGCTCTCCCAATAGGTTTGTCACATAATGCTAAAGTTATTCGCAATATAAAAAAAGGTGAAATTTTAAGTTGGAAAGATGTGAATATTTTAAATACCTCTAAAGCATTTCATTTGCGTAAGAAAATGGAAAAAGATTATAAAAATACTATTTTAGAAAATGTATAGAAAACTATCATATTTAAATTATTCTCCAGATATTCATCCGAATACAGTTGTTAAAGCAGAGACTAGTATTATAGGCCGTGTACAAATAAATCAGGGAACTGAAATATGTTCTAATGCAGTTTTAAGAGCTGATGGAGAAAGTATAACAGTAGAAAAAAATGTGTATCTTGGTCCCAGATCAACAGTTCACATAGCACATGATAATATGTCGGCTAGAATTTGTGAAGGTTCATCAATAGGTTCATATTCAATAGTACATGCATGTTATATAGGTAAAAAAGTAGTTATGGGAGATTTGTCAGTTGCTATGGATGGTAGCAGAGTAGGAGAAGGGGCTGTTATAGCTGCAGGCTCTTTAATACCACCAGGAAAAGAAGTTTATCCTTATACTTTAGTATCTGGTTCTCCTGCTAAAACATTAAGAAAATTGAACTCTAATGAAGTAGCAAAGTTTCATCAAGAATTAAGAAATAAAGAGCAATTAAAAACTAGCAGTTTGGTAGTAGAGAACTTATCTCAAGATAATTACAGAGAATCCTCATTTTTTTATTTAGACAATTTAATAAATAGACCAAAAGGTTCTCAAAATATAAGTAATGCAACTTACATAGCTCCTGGAGCTTTAATAAATGGGAATGTGAGTATAGGAGATAGATCAAGTGTATGGTTTTCATGTTTAGTGTCTTCAGAAGGGAATGGAAAAATAATAATTGGTGAAGGAAGTAATATACAGGATAATACACTTATCGATGCTAAAAGAGAAACTATTATAATTGGTAATAGAGTAACTATAGGTCACAATGTAAGGCTCGGAATATGCAAAATTGGTGATGATTGTCTTTTAGGTATGGGTTGTGTTGTAGATGATGATGTTGAGATCGAATCAGGAGGAGTTATTGCGGCAAAGTCGCATGCTAAATCAGGAAGTAGAATAAGATCAAATGAAATTTATGCTGGATCACCAGCAAAAATATTTAGAAATAAATCAATTAAGGAAAAGAATCTATTTGATTTGGGTCAAAAAATTTATGAAAAGTATGTAATAGATTATACGGAGATAAAGTAATTTTTATCAAATTAGCTGTAGCAATTTTAGTGCTTTTAGTTATGAGGATGCTCTTCCCGTCTTTAGTAAAGGGATTAAAACGAGGATTTATAGTTTTAATGTTAGCAATGTCTGTATTTGCAGTAATAATTTGGTTCACTACATAAAACAACTATTTTACGTAATATATTTACTGAAAGTTACTTACATAGTAAGAATATATATTATTTTTATATAATGGAAAATTATATTTATGCCAACACCAATAATAGCAGTCACTAATCGTAAAGGAGGAGTAGGTAAAACTTCATTAGCCGTTAATTTAGCGGCAGGAGCCGCTGCAAATTACGGAAATAATTGCACTTTAGTCGATGCTGATCCAATAGGTTCAACTATGCTTTGGATGGGCAATGCACCTGTCCATGGCTTAAAAGTTAGAAAGCTTTCTTTACCTGTTACTTCTGGTAACATACACCATGCATTGCATACTTGGGGTGCTGCTATCTCAAATATGGCCCTAGACAGTGAGTTGGTGATTGCAGATTTGCCCCCAATAGATATAGCAGTATTTAGTGAAGTCATAAGACAGGTTGGCACCGTTTTAGTTCCAGTGGGTTTAAGCACGCTTGAATGGGAAGCAACTTTTCCAATAATTGAAAGAGTGGTAGCTGCTTCTGCAGATGAGCTTGGACCAGTAGGAGTAATTGTACCTTCCAGGATTCATCCTCAAAGACACTTACCGCATCAAAAAATTACTGAAGCGTTGCCATCAAGCTGGAAATTAGCACCGCAAATTTCTCTTAGAGCTGATTTTGCACGAGCTGCAGAGGTAGGTAATTGGGTAGGAGCAACTTCTCCTGGAAGCTTAGCTCATGCTGAAATGAATGATGTTATAGATTTTGTTATAAATGTGATGAAGTAATCAAAAACGCTTAATAAATAGTATTACTTAAATATAAAAATACTTATTTGCGTAATCAGAAATTATTTTTATTAACCTATTTGCTGCTGATATTCGCGCTCCCATAGTTAAAAATCCATGAATTTGTCCAGGAAATATTTTTGTTTTAACTATTACACCTTCTGCTTTTAATCTATTGGAATATTCTATTCCCTCGTCTGATAAAGGATCACATTCAGCGATAGCAATAAATGTAGGCGGTAGCATAGCCAGCTTTTCTGATTTAATTGGAGCTAGTTTCCATTGTTCTTCATTAGATATTACTTTTTTATTAGACAAATAATGATTCTCAAAATAATCCATTAGTTCTTTTGATAAAATTAAACCATCGTATTTTTCATGAGAGTTATATTTATTGCCAAAGTCAATTGATGGATATATTAACGATTGAAAGCATATAAATGGTCCGTTTTCTATTGAATTTAAACATGCTACGGTAGCTAAATTACCGCCAGCACTGTCACCGCAAACAGCTATTTTATTTTTTATTATATTTAATTTTTTATCGCCATTTGTAGCAATCCATTTTATTGATAAAAATGCATCTTCTACAGCAGCAGGAAAAGGATGTTCTGGCCCTAGCCTATAGTCTACAGAAATAACATCAAAATTTCCTTGGTTAGAGAGCTGTCGACATATAGTATCATGAGTATCCAAATCACCTATGACCCAGCCCCCTCCATGAAAAAAAACCATAACTGGTAATAGTGTGGAATTTAAATTTTTTAATCCTCTATAATAACGACAGGGTATATCTCGTCTAGGATTTGGTATTTTAAAATTTTTTATTATTCCTACTTTAGGTGCTGGAGGAGAAAGAGCACTTCGCATAGCAAGGTAAGAAGCTCGTGCATCGTTTGGAGAAAGCAAATACATTGGCTTTCTCCCATTATCTTCTGCATCCAGCATATCGTTAATTACACTTTTTGCTTCTTTATCTAAAATATATTTTTCCATTATTAATTAAAGAAAAGCACCTTGAAGAAGTTTTAATAATAAAAATTGATTTTTAAATAGTATAAAATCTAAGTATTGGAAACAATAAAATATTAAAAATATTATTATATTTACATTTATTTAAAAAACAGAATCTAAGTATAAAAACTATTCTATTATTCTAATTTTTATAGTTAATAATAATATCGAGCACTTTTCTTGAATCTCATCCCTCTGAGTCTTCTTTGTTAGAAAAGTGCTCAAATCACCTATTTTATTGCTAGATATTTTTTGAGAAAATGTATACTTTTCTAATAGAAAGATTTTGTTTTGGTGCAAATAAGTTTTTGGGAATAAAATGAGCATTGAAGATACATTAGATAGAGTAGTAACCTTTTACAAGTTTGTAAAAATTACAGACAAATTGCTTCTTAGAAATAAACTACAAAGGTTATGTTCAAAACTAGGTATTAAGGGAACAATATTATTAGCCAACGAAGGAATTAATGGGACCGTTTCAGCATCTAATGAGAAGCTAATGGAGTTTGTTGAGTATTTAATGAGTGATGATAGGTTTAACAATATAGAATTAAAATATTCTTTTGCTTTAAAGTCAGCTTTCTACCGTATGAAAGTAAAATTAAAAGAACAAATAATTACTATGGGTGATATTAAAGTAAACCCAAACCAAGAAGTAGGTCAGTATGTTGATTCTAGAGATTGGAATAGTCTTATTTCAGATCCTGAAACAATTCTTATTGATTCTAGAAATTCTTATGAAGTATCTATAGGAACTTTTTCGGGGTCTATAAATCCTAATATAAGCTCTTTTAGAGAGTTTCCATTAAAATTAGATAAAATAGCAAATACTATAAATAAGGAAAAAAAATATAAAAAAATTGCTATGTTTTGTACAGGAGGTATAAGGTGTGAAAAAGCCACTTCATATTTAATTAGCATAGGAATAGAAGAAGTTTATCATTTAAAAGGTGGTATACTTAAATATTTTGAAGAAATTCCAGCGAGACTTAGTCTTTGGGATGGTGAATGTTTTGTTTTTGATAATAGGGTTTCAGTTAATCATAACCTGATGCAAGGAAAATACTTTATGTGTTTTGCCTGTCGCATGCCTTTACGCGAACAAGATAAAATAAGTAATTCTTACCAAGAAGGTGTTTCATGCCCTCATTGTATTAATTTGAAAACTCAA
>CAYMQD010000177.1:0-6575 GCA_964392475.1 uncultured Alphaproteobacteria bacterium | reverse complement strand
AGTAAAATAAAACTTAGCCACTTCCGGAAACGGATTATCCATAGCCAAAAAATGAACTAATTTTGGCCAATCCTGTTTTTCCATAGAACATTTAACTTTCAAAAATACAGGAACTACATTTCCATCCTCAGCTATATCTGGAGCTTCAAGTGATATTATATCATGTCTTAATTCTTTATTAGATAATATATTGTCAATAATTCTTTGAGCTTCTGCTGGATCAGGTTCAACTCTAAAGGTTTGCCTAAATGACTGGAATCTATCTCGATAGGGAAGGCCATTTTGGGCATGCAGAGGAGCAGATAGTCCTATTAAGGAACTTAAATATATTATAATTTTTCTTCTGGTTAACTTTAAACGCTGCATGTTTTTCTTTTAAAACTTATATTTAAATGTTAATTTTAGGGTTCTTTTAAGGTTATTAGATATGATACCACATCTTCAATGTCTTGTTTACTTAAAATAGTCTTACCTAAATAAGCAGGATCAACCCTCCTTAAGCCATAAGTTCTATAATAAGAAGGCATAATAGAATCTGCATTAAAATACTTAGGATTTATTATCTGCAATCTTATCTCTTCCTTAGATCTTCTAGAAGCAACACCCATTAAATCGGGACCAAAATTTCCATGAAATTTTTCTTCAGGAATTGGTGCTTTATGACACGCCAGGCAGTTCCCTTTACGACTAGCCACTATATCTCTGCCAGAAATAGGGTTTCCTGCAACAGTGGTAAGAGGGTTAGAAATTCCATCTTCTTCAATTTCAAATTGAATGTATGTTTGCTCTAAAAAATCATTTTGAATCTCTTCTGAGAAAGTAAAAGATAGGGTAAGATTAATAACTAAGAAAAAAATAAATAAATATATATACATGCTTATAAAAATTAAAATAGTGTTGCACAACAAGTATATCATTGTTTTAGTAATTTAAATAGGGATAAAGTAATGAAACCATTAGAAGGAATTCGTGTTTTAGATTTTTCAACTCTACTACCTGGTCCTTTGGCAAGCCTAATATTAGCGGAAGCTGGCGCTGAAGTTATAAAAATTGAAAAACCAGGAGGAGAAGATATGAGGAGAAATATGCCTCAAATACATGGAGAAAGTGTATTATTTGCAATGCTAAATAGAGGAAAAAAATCTATTGAAATAGACTTAAAAAAACCTAATGCAGTAAACAAACTTTTACCTATAATAGAAAGTTCTGATATCATTTTAGAACAATTTAGGCCTGGAGTGATGGATAAGTTAGGATTAGGATGGAGTGTCATAAAAGAAAAAAACCCTAAAGTGGTATATTGTGCAATTACAGGTTATGGACAGACGGGCCCAAAAAAAGATGTTGCGGCTCATGATATTAACTATGTAGCGGAATCTGGTCTGCTCTCATTAAGCACAGATAAGAATGGATCTCCTATTATTCCCATCACTCAAATAGCAGACATTGCAGCTGGAAGTTATCCTGCAGTGATGAATATTTTATTAGCTCTTTTTAGAGCTAAACTTAGCAACAAAGGCTCATATATTGATATTTCAATGACAGATAATTTATTTCCTTTAATGTGGATGGGTTTAAGCTTGGGACTAACTACAGGGAAATTCCCTGAAGGAAATGAACTGATCCTCAATGGGTCTAGTGCTAGATATAACCTATACAAAACAAAAGATAATGGTTTTATAGCACTAGGTGCTTTGGAAGATAAATTTTGGAATAGATTTTGTACAGTATTTAATGTTCCAGATTATATAAGAAAAAACTCCACTAATCCTTCTTCCATAAAATCTGTCGCGGATATCATTGCTGAAAAAGATACTATAGAGCTGAGTAAAATACTTGAAGAAGAAAAAGATATATGTTGCAGCGTGGTGCCCAATATACCCAAAGCACTAACAAGCGATCAAATTAAATCAAGAAACTTATTTGAAAATATAGTAAATATTGGAGATGCTAAAATATCATCAGTTCCTATGCCAATCGTTCCAGATTTAAAGACAAAAGAAGCTCAAAGCGCCCCCTTACTTGGAGCTCATAATGATCTTCTAGCGAATACATAAAAAAATGCAAATATATTTATTTAGAGATAATGAAATATGCAACTTAGATAGCAAAATAAATAAGGCCGCTAAAGCAGACAACTTAATTATTAATATTATTGATTTTGAATCTCAGCATATTTTTATTGAAATTGAGAAAAATAAAAAAAATACTCTTATAGTAATAGTTCATAATAAAAAAAATAACGTTAACAATGACTTCCTTAATACTCTGGAGAGATTAAAAAAGAATATTAAAGTAAAAACCATCGAGCTATGTACAAATAGTTTTTTAATAAATAACAATCTGTCAGAAAATAATTTCATGAAGGACAGTGTAATTATTCATGGTTTTCAAGAAAATATATGGATTATATTAACGAAAACAATACAAAATATATTAGAAGCAAAATGATTAAAAAAACACACCAAAAGTTTCCAATACCCAAAAAAGAAATTTTAGAAATTAAAAAATACATTCCTGGAAAATCAGTTGCTTCCGGATCCAGTAGAACCATAAAACTTTCATCAAACGAAACTCCATTAGGAACTAGTAAAAAAGCAAAAGAAATAGTTAAACAAGTTTCTGATTATCAATTACCAATATATCCAGATGGAGATGCGTATAGCCTCAGAAAAGCTATTGCAAAACACAACAACATAGAAATAAATAGGGTAGTTTGTGGAAATGGTTCTGACGAATTGATTATGATGCTTACCAAAATCTTTGCTGGTGTAGGAGACGAAATACTTTATAGCCAATATGGCTTTTTAATGTACCCTATTGCGGCAAAAGTTGTAGGAGCCACTCCGGTACCTGCCCCAGAATTTAATTTAAAAACGAACATAAAAAATTTAATTTCTAATGTAACGAAATATACAAAAGTATGCTTTATAGCTAACCCAAACAATCCTACAGGAACTTATTTATCTAAATCTGAATTAATGGATCTTAGAAATAAGCTACCAAAAGAATGTCTTTTGGTTATTGATTCTGCTTATTCAGAATATGTATCTAACGAAGACTATGACGATGGCATTTCAATAGCTAGAGGTAGAAAAGATATAGTAGTCACTAGAACATTTTCAAAAATTTATGGTTTAGCTTCTCTCAGATTAGGATGGGCATACTGTCCGGAAGAAATTATAGAGTTTATAAACTCTGTAAGAGCACCGTTTAATGTAAATTCGCTAGCACAGTTAGCTGGAAAAGCAGCATTAGAAGATAATGTTTTCATTAATCGTGCAAAACTGCATAATGATAAATGGAAACCATGGCTAGAAAATGAGCTTAGAAACTTAGGTCTAAAAATACAGAGTGGTGTTGCAAATTTTTGTTTAATGGAATTTAATAAACAAGGACATCATACTGCAAATAATTGTTTTCAATACTTATTAGATAATGGAATAATTGTTCGAGGAGTTTCGGAATATGGGCTGCCTTCCTACTTAAGGGTCACAGTTGGAACAGAAGAAGACAATCATGAATTTATTAGATGTATGAAAAACTTTTTTTCTAAATAGTTAGTAGTCTAGTAGTGTCAAATAGAAAGGTCATAATATGAAAAGGTTTGTAGTAATGGGAAAATATTCTCAGGATTTTTTGATGGGATTAATGTACACTCCTCAAGATAGGGTAAAAGCTTCTAGTGCAATGATGAAAAAAGCTGGAATTGAATGGGCTAAAGGCGAAAGTTATCTTCATATTAATCACCCTGATTTTGACTTCATGGGTATAGTATATGCAACTGATGACGAAACTATGAAAGCTTCTGGAGACATGATGAGAGCAAGTGGCAATTGGGACAAATTCAATTTTTATAGAGCTTGGTTACCTGAAGAATATACAAAAATCTCTAAAGAAGCATCTGAATTAGTGGGGTCATATATTCCTCCATCTGAATATAAAGAGAATTAATAAATGTATTTTAGGATAATTTCTTTTACTCTATTAGCACCATCCTTGTGGGCAATGATTAATCAGTTTAAAGCTAATAAGAATGACAATCTTAAAGTTATAAAAATAGCAGAAAACAAAGGATTTATTTTGGAATCTTTCAAAGATGCCTCTACTGCAGGAAGGTCAACTGAAATTCTTGCCTCTATGCAATCCTTAAAAGGTCAAGCTATGGCAAAAGTAGTAGTAGAAGAAGGAACTGAAGTATAAAATTATATAACATAATTGTGGAAATTAATAAATGAAACTTTATGACTACCCTAAAGCACCAAACCCTATGAGGGTAAATATTTTTCTTAATGAAAAGGGAATAGAAATAGAAAAAATTTTTTTAGACTTGGGAAAAAATTCCAATCTTGATGAAAACTATCTAAAAATTAATCCTTCAGGAACGGTACCCTATTTATATATAGACGAAAATAGAGGCATTTCTGAATCAATTGCAATCTGTCGATACTTTGAGTCTTTACACCCTAATCCACCTTTATTTGGCAAAAATGCTTATGAACAAGGAAAAATAGAAATGTGGAGAAGAAAAGTAGAAAATGAAGGAATGACTCCTATTGGAGAATCCTTTAGAAATTCTTCGAAAGGATTCGCAGGAAGAGCTTTGGCAGGGCCCCAAAAATTTGATCAAATTTCAGCACTCGTTGAAAGGGGTATAAAAAGAGCAAACCTATTTTTTGATAATTTAAATAATCAGCTCTCTAAATCTCAAATGGTTGCAGGTAAGGATTTTTCTATTGCAGATATTGATTTTTATGTTACCTGCTACTTTGCAGGATGGATGAAAGTTGATCCTGCCATTAATCGTCCTAACATAGCTAGATGGAAGGCAGATCTACAATCTCGATCTAAGATATATTCTTAAAAAAATTTTAAAAACTATACCTCTCAAGTAAAAGAAAGTAAAACTGATGGAAAATGAAATTAAAAATACAGAAAACGAGTTTTTTTATGAATCTGATTTAGACTCTCAACAAGCTACTAAAATAGTTGTGGATTCTCTCATGAATACAGATGATGGAGAACTTTATCTAGAATCAAGCCAGTCTGAAAGTCTTGCGCTTGATGATGGAACTATAAAGATGGCTAACTTTGATTCTGCTCGTGGATTTGGTCTAAGAGCAGTAGTTAATGAAGTGACAGGCTATGCACACTCTTCTGAAATATCTAAAAATGCCTTAAAGGATTCGTCGAAATCAGTCCAAGCAGCAAAATCTGGCTATAATGGTAATATTGACCAATCTCCTAATAAAACTAATTCTAGTTTTTATAATTCTGATAATCCAATTTCTAAGCAAAGTTTTAATTCAAAAATTAAAGTTCTACAGGAAATTGATAATTATGCAAGATCTCTTGATCCTAGAGTTCGTCAAGTTACTGCAAATTTATCTGGATCTTGGAAGGCGATAAAAATCATAAGATCTGATGGTTTAGAATTAGATGATATTAGGCCACTAGTCCGATTAAATGTATCTGTAACAATAGAGTCAAGCAATGGTAAAATGGAAATAGGATCATTTGGTTCAGGAGGTCGGCATAACTATGATACCCTTATGAATCCAAAAACCTGGCAATATCATGTAAATGAAGCACTAAGGCAAGCAAATGTTATGATAAAATCAAAAGAGGCCCCTGCGGGAGAGATGCAAGTTGTATTGGGTCCTGGATGGCCTGGAATCTTACTTCATGAAGCCATTGGGCATGGATTAGAAGGTGATTTTAATCGTAAAAAAACCAGTGTTTTTTCTAATTTAATGGGAGAACTAGTGGCTTCTCATGACGTTACTGTGGTTGATGACGGCACATTAAACAATAGAAGAGGTTCATTAAACATAGATGATGAAGGAACTCCAACCCAGTGTACAACTCTAATAGAAAAAGGGAAATTAGTTAATTATATGCAGGATAGACTTAATGCAAGGTTAATGAATACTAATTCTACTGGAAACGGAAGAAGACAATCTTTTGCTCACCAACCAATGCCGAGAATGAGAAACACGATAATGAAAAACGGAACCATAGACCAAGAAGAAATTATAAAAAATGTTTCAAAAGGTATTTATGCTAGCTCCTTTGGGGGGGGGCAGGTAGACATTACTAGTGGAAAATTTGTTTTTTCTGCAAATGAAGCATATATGATTGAAAAAGGAAAGATAACCTATCCGATTAAAGGAGCTACACTTATTGGTTCAGGATTTGAAGTATTAAAAAAAGTTAAAGCGGTAGGAAATGATTTAAAATTAGATCCAGGAATAGGAACTTGTGGAAAAAATGGTCAAGGGGTTCCAGTTGGTGTAGGACAGCCTTCCCTTCTTATAAATGGTCTTACAGTTGGAGGAACTGACTCTTAATTTACGCCTTAGTAAGAAAGATCATGAAACAGAAGATTCATATTTTTTTTCCAATCTTTTTCATATAAATACAGTAAGTTCTCAGCGGGAGTGTTCCCCATTTTTACTGACTCTAAGAGAGCGTCCAAAAATCCACTTTCATCATTTCCTGCTCCATCGTATTTGTTTCTTCTTATGAGTCCATCCCTGGATAGTTTTACTATTTCTATGGCTAAATCTTTAAGA
>CAYMQD010000176.1:0-3280 GCA_964392475.1 uncultured Alphaproteobacteria bacterium | reverse complement strand
AAAACTCCATACTTAGAATAAAAATTTAACAGATTTACCCTTAAAACACCAAGATCTTCAGTAATCAAAGGAACCATTGCAAAATTCTCATCATTCCTTATTAAAAGCTTAGAATTATTGATTATTGCTTCTACTATGGCTCTTTCTCTACGCAAGACTTGTAAATTATCTCCTACCGCAGCAGGCCTATTTGATATAATACTATCTATATTCTTATTAATAAATGAAAAACTTTTATATGTATTTTTATTATTTGATAAAAATCTGTTTTGAGTTGCATAATCTCCGAAAGTCTCTGTGAACTTATTTAATAAAAATATTTCATAAGCTTTCCTAAGTTCTAAGTTTTTAATTTTTCTAACTTTTTCCATTATACGGTTTCGAAGTAAAGTAATACGTTCAGGGGTATCACAAGGATGAGCACTAAGCTCGAATTCCCATATAGCCCCAGACATAGACAATGGTTTATTAAATAAATTATGCAAAATATCCTTACCCTTTTTATTATTTACTAGACTATCAGGATCCTCACCTATAGGTAAAACGGCGAATCTCAAAGTATTTTTAGCAGAAATATTAGGTAATATAGTATCTATAATTCTTAGAATTGCTTTTTTTCCTCCCTCGTCTCCATCCATGCAAATTATAGGTTCATTTGTTAGTTTCCATGCTAATTTTATTTGATCAAACGTTAATGAAGTTCCTAAAGGAGCAACAGCAGTGACTCCTATCTTATCTAAAGAAATCACATCCATATAACCCTCAACTATTATTAAATTTCCTTTATTTTTTAGCAAACTCCTCGCACTAGAAAAATTATATAAAAACTTACTTTTATGAAATAAAGCGCTTTCTGCGCTATTTAAGTACTTGGGCATACCTCCACCAATAGCTCTAGCTCCAAAAGCGATCACCCTACTTCTTTCATCTAGAATAGGAAACATAATTCTATCTCTAAAAAAATCATAGTAACGACCATCTTCACTGCGTTTGACTAGGCCAGATTCTAATATATCTTTGATTTTAATGCCTTTAGCTAAAAGGTAATTTTTAAGAAAAGCCCCACTTTTAGGAGCATAACCTATTTCAAATTTTTCAGCCATTTCATCAGTGATTGAACGTTCTTGTATGTATCTATATGCTTTATTAGCTTTTTCAGGTGTGAACTGCTCTATATAATATTCCTTTGCTAAACCAATAATCTTCCTTAGAAAATCCGCGCGTTCTAGTTGTGCTACTTCAGCAGAACTTATGTTTTTAATCTTGATATTTAATGATGATGCAATATTTTCAACTGATTCCTTAAAGCTTAAACTTTCTAATTCTTGAATAAACTTTATAACATCTCCATGTGCTCCACATCCAAAGCAATGATAGAATTTTTTTTCTACATTAACTGTAAAAGAAGCGGTCTTTTCTGTATGAAATGGACAAAGCCCAACGTAATCTTTACCCCTCGGAATCAATGCTACGTGTCTTGCAACTATATCCAATATATCTGCTCGATTACGTATCTCTTCTAAAAAATTCTGACTAAATATCATCAATATTATTACGAACCTAAGCGCTGCCTAACAATAATACTAGCTTTTTGAAAATCACATTTTCCAGCATATGTAATCTTAAGATACTCCATAACCTTTCCCATCTCTCTTATGGTTGAAGCACCGCAGTTTTCTATTGCTTTGCCAACTGCTAAAGTAAGTTCCTCCTCATTAAGCTGAACAGGCATAAAACTAGCAATAATTTCTCCTTCCTTCTTTTCTTGAGATGCCAAATCTTCCCTACCAGCTTTTTCATAAGTTGAAGCTGTCTCATTTCGCTGTTTTAACATTTTATTTAATAGCTCAAGAATTTCAGATTCTTTTATTCCTGAATTATTATCATCTCCGTTAGCTCGTGCCGCAATATCTCTATCTTTAATAGCAGCCAAAATTAAACGAATCGTTGATACACGAATTGTTTCTCCCGCTTTCATAGCTAATTTTAGAGAATCTTTAAGTTTTTCTCGAATCATTTATATCTTTTTGGCATCAATCCACCCCCATATAAACTCTTCTGCAAACCATAACACTATAATCGAGTATCATAACTAAACAATTGAGTCTATTCAAATTGGATAAATTATATTACACACTTTCATATATTCAATGGCCAAAGATTACAAGCAGCACTTGACGTATTGATCCGTCATATTGTACTGTCCCGCAATCTAATTCAAGCAAAATTACAGAATAAGTTTTAAATCTGCTATATTAACTATAAATACCCATTTAAGTTATTAATAAAATGAAAACAAACTCGCATAACAACAAATTTGATAATAATAAAAAGTTTAATAGTGTGATAGTTTTTGCAGATGGAACCACTTTCTGGGGCAATGGTGTAGGATCACAGGGTAGCGCTGTTGGTGAAATTTGTTTTAACACTTCTATAAATGCTTACCAGGAAATCATATCGGATCCCTCTTATGCAGGGCAAATTATTACATTTACTTTTCCTCACATAGGTAATGTTGGAGGAAACGAATCTGATGTAGAAAGTCAACATCCTTCTGCAAGAGGTATAATCTTAAGATCTGACATAACCTCTCCATCTAATTGGCGCTCAAAATATCACCTTGAACAATGGTTAATAAAACATAAAATTATTGGAATAACTTCAATAGATACTAGAGCAATAACTACCTACATAAGAGATAAAGGAGCAAAGAATGCCTCTATATTCTATAATCAAAAAAAATCTGCTGATATATCTCAACTAGCTGAACAAGCAAAAGAATGGCCAGGATTGCTCGGAATGGATTTAGCTAGTAAAGTTACTTGCAAAAGCATCTATGAGTGGAAAAGTAAAATTGATAATAACTTTCATGATAAAAAAATCCACTCAAAAAATAGATATAAAGTAGTTGCCATTGACTATGGTTGTAAGAAAAATATTCTTAACTTACTTGAAAAAGAAGGTTGCACAATAACGGTTGTTCCAGCTACAACCTCTGCTGAAAAAATATTATCATTTAAACCTAATGGTATTTTTCTATCTAACGGACCTGGTGACCCAAAATCAACAGGTGAATATGCAATCCCTATAATTAAAGAATTAATTAAATCAAAACTTCCCATTTTTGGTATTTGTTTAGGTCATCAGCTACTGGCTCTTGCATTAGGGGCTAAAACTCAAAAAATGCACATGGGACATCGTGGAGCAAACCAACCAGTAAAGAATAATGTTAATGGAAAAGTAGAAATTACGAGTCAAAATCATGGATTTGCTGTTGATT
>CAYMQD010000175.1:0-11898 GCA_964392475.1 uncultured Alphaproteobacteria bacterium | reverse complement strand
GTAAAAGGTATAACGTCCTCTTTTGGTGGTAACCAAGGAGCATCTCCTGAGTTCCATAAAGTATTTAGAATATTCTTTTCACGAAGCGTATCCATGGGCTGCCAGTAACCATAATGCTTAAATGCTTCTAATTGAGAATCTTCAACTAAAGATTGCATCGGATCATGTTCCCACACAGTGGAATCGTCAGAGACATAATTTATAACCTGTTCAGATAAAACAAAGTATCCTCCGTTTATCCAACCACTTTCTGTTATAGGTTTTTCTATAAATTTTTTAACATTATTTTTTTCTATATTAAGTGCACCAAAACGCGCAGTTGGCCTTACTGCTGTTACTGTAGCTAATTTTCCATGCGAATTATGAAAGTTTCGTAAATCGTTAATATTCACATTACTAAGACCATCAGCATAGGTCATTAAAAAGGTTTCATTACCTTTTAAAAATTCCTTGATCTTTTTTAAACGTCCACCTGTTTGACTGTTTAAACCACTCTGCACCAAAGTTACAGTCCAAGGTTTTTTTCTACATTCAAGTGTCTTTACTGATCCATCTGGCAGAATTCTTACTGTAGAACCTCTCAAATGATAATCTTTAAAATAGTCTATAATTTGTTCACCCAGATAACCTATACACAAATAAAAGTCAGTTAAACCATAGTGCAAATACCAATTCATAATATGCTCTATAATTGGAATATCACCAATTTCAACTAGTGGTTTGGGCCTTAATCTTGTTTCTTCTGACAATCTGGAGCCTAAGCCGCCAGCTAATATTACAACTTTCACTTCAAACTCCCGGGAAAAGTTAAAAAGTAAACATCTAAACATAAGTATTTCTGCAATTTTAATGCCGAATAAAAGCACTATAAGTTTTTATTTATTATGATTGCCGTATATGGCATCAAAGATGTATAATAATTAATATGATGGTTAATATTTTTTATACTCCAAATTTACTAGGATAAACCAAATGGGATCTTGTCCCGAGTGGGTTTTTAATATATGTTCCGCTAGAGTAGCTTATGAGTATCTCGGTACAGAGATGCCAGTAAATGCAGTAGCTGGGAAGTACGCTGGCGGTCTTTCACAACATTACGATCAATTGAAAGTTGAAGAATTACTGGTAGAATCAGAAGATATATTGCGTTTTTTGGCAGAAATTAATGTTGATGATGCATCTGAAACTTTACAAGATTATATTTATTTTACTCTAAAATTTGAAAAATTAAACACACCGAGAAAATTAAAATCTATTTTTGGAAGTGCTCTAGATTCTAGTAAGAAAAAAGATTATAGGCCCGGAGGCGCTCTAAAACATTTTAAAGCCTATGTTTTTGGCTTAAGGTCAGGAACTGTAGAACAAGCTACTCCAGGTTGGCAACCAACGGATGAAGAAAACTTAGACTTTTTAGGCGAACTATTCGCTGCAGAAGTAAGTATTATTGATGCTCTTGCCACCGAATAACTGCATAATTATTTTATATATAACTAATTTTATCGAATATAATCAAAAAGGCTCAATCTAGATATCTTTACAAACGCTTGCTGAGAAGCTTCTAAACCTGTTATTTGAGATTGTAAGTTCGTGACCAACTCAGCTAAATCAGCATCAGCAATTTCAGACATATCTTTTTCAACTGCGCTCTTACGTTCAGTAAGCAAATCCCTTTGACGTTCTAGTGAATTGCTTCGTGCTCCTACTTTTGCTCTTTGATTTGCCACATGATCTTGTACTGATGAGATATCATCTAGTCTTGAAGCAATAGTTTGATCATAATCATAAATTCTTTGTGACGTGGCTAACGCATTACCTTCTGCATCTACAGCATCAAATGTTAACCAAGACTTAGGTTTCTCTAATGCGGAAGTAATTCCCTCAATTTGTAAATTTGATATTTCTATAGGTCCGTTAGTTGCATGAGAAAGTTCAATAGTTGTTCCATTAAGAGACGCCGTAACATTGACACCAGCGGCATTAATAGCAGTTACCAAACCAGATAGATCGTCACCAGGCATATCTATAGAAATATCTGCAGCATTTCCATCAGCTGTAAGAGTAAATTGCCAAGTACCAGGGTCTCCATTCTCGACCTGTAGTTTAGCAGCTCCATCAGATTTACCTTTTTCTACACTTTCTGCAGAAGTTCGAACTGCGTAGGTTATATTCTCAAGCATTGTAAACATCGGACTTATACCGTTTGCACCGTTTACAGCCATAAATGCGGTTCCACCATCAATTGTAGTTGCGACCGTCCTACTTTCTGACACAGATACAGTGGTTACGCCTCTATCTCCTTCATATGATATGCGACCTGAACTATCTTTTTGAAAAGGCATAGTATTCGTTTGATAACCAGCAAATATATATGCTCCAGAGCTATCTACACTGTTTCCTAAGTTTAATAACTCCTCTTTCATCTCATCTAACTCTAATGCTATAGCTTCCCTATCTAGTGCACCATGGGTATCATTCGCAGCCTGGATAGATAATTCCTTAACTCGAATCATAACATTAACTACTCCATCTAGAGCTACATCTGCTAAACTCAGCCGACTTTGCGCGCTATCTATATTTTCAATATATTGTTTGATTTTTCCTTGAACTTGACCCAGCCCAGATAGCTCTACAGCACCAATTGGATCATCCGAGGCTTGCAAAATATTTTTACCACTCGCAATCTTATTTTGAATAGATTGTATTTCTTCATTTAGTTCTTTGAATTGATTAACCTGCTGCTGATTAAATAATTTTGTACTAACCTGCATAAGATCCTCCTAAATAACTGAAATTAAAGTATCAAACAATTCTCTAGCTGATTGCAGAACTCGAGCTGATGCTTGATATGCTTGTTGATATTGAATTAATTGAGCCGCTTCATCGTCTAAATTTACTCCGCTTAACTCTGAAAGGGCTGCATTAGCGCTATCATATATAGATTCAGCGGCTTTTAAAGATATCTCAGAACTTTGAACATTAGCACCTACCGAGGCAACTAACTGAGAAAAGATTTCTTGAAAGTCTCCTTTTCCTTCACTTTTGAATGCATCTTTTTGCAATAATATCATTTGCTGAACATTTCTTCCGTCACCCGTGCCATTAATATTACCTTTAATGCTAAACTTATCTAATACCTTTGCATCACCATTCATTTGTAAATTCATACCAGCTACATTAAACCTTCCATTTAAATCTAACTGACGATCAGCAATTATGTGTCCAGATTCTATATCCACAACCGATACTAATCGTGCATTTGTAGCATCAACATCAATACGTAAGTTTTCTTCGTGAGTTTTATGTGTAGTGGCACTTTCATCAAATGTAGATGAAATTCTTCTAGCTCCCCCTCCGTTGATTAAAACTATTAATTCTTCTGGAGGAAGATCTGATATTGTTATGGACTCGCCAACTCTACTAGAATTTGCACCTGAATCAACACTTAGTATTACTGGTTCTCCTGTACCACTAGTAACACGAATATCCCCATCTTTCAGACTTACTTTATGTTGATGCACCTTAATTCCAAAAGCTTCTAAACGTGAAGAATCTGGGGTAAAAGAAATTTCAAAATCAGAGTTTGCTAGGCTTCTTTTAATTGTCATTTGTTTGTTGGTATTATCCCACTGAACAGAATAACCAGATAAGTCTATTTGATTATCTCCAGAATCTCTAAAAGAAATACTATTACCAGAACTAGAAAACTTTAATCTTCTATTACTAAAATTTGTTGCTTCTCCATTATTAGCAGCTGTAAATTTTAAATAACCTTCTATCGTTGAATCTACTGAACCTATCGACACGTTAGCAGTTGAACTATCTCCATTGTTTGAAACTATTTGATAGGACGTCCCATCCCATAAAACATTTACACTTTTACTTAATCCACTTAATGTAGCATCCGCATTAATAGCTGTCTTAAGCGCTGCAGCAACTGCACTATTGGACGTATACGTAGCTGCTGGAAGCGTAACTGTTCCAGATAAGGTACCATCGATATTAACAGTAAATGTATTGTCGCTATTAGATAAATTCCAGGAAGATGCAGCACTTACTACAGTAGCTGTTCCCCCTTTCCAGCCTTTATCATTTACACTAAAAGCAATATAAGCCTCATCCGAAGGTGCAGAATCTACTTTGGCACCAATAATTGATAAATCAGAATTTGTTATACCAAAATTAGTTTTTGAAACATTATTTTCAGAATTAGAAGGAAAAGTAATTTGGCTACCATCTAACACTCCATCCGCAGTAATTCCAAGTTGATATCCGCTTATACTTGTTTTTGCTCCACCCGTTGCCAATAATTTTAAGTATCCTTCTATAGTTGAATCTACAGATGTAAAATTGATGCTCGCAGAAGAAGTTCCATCATTGGAAACTATTTGATATGCTGACCCAGTCCATACAACTGTAACACTTTTTCCTGCACTGCTAAGATTTGAATCTGAATTAATTACAGTTTGTAGTGTATCGGCTATAGCAGTATTAGAATTATAAGTAGCTGCTGTTAAAGTAATAGCATTAGAATCAACTCCGTCTACACTAATATTAAAAGTATTATCACTATTTGCTAAAGTCCAGGTAGAGGCAGTAGTAACAGCTGTCGCAGTATTAGCTCCCAACCAACCATTTACAGGTGTAAAGAAAGCCTTTATCCTATCTTCCTCTCCACCAGTAACCTTTAAGTTGCTTCCACTAACTGAGAGTTGATACGTTTGTCCTTCAAAACTTAAATCAAGCTTTGTATCTTCCTCCGGTAAGCTTGTTAAAACGGACCCTCGTAATCTGATATCCGGAGAATTAGTTCTTAAACTTGATAGTAAAGCCTTAGAAATAGATTCCTCTGTAATTTCTTTAAGATTACTAGTATCTATAGAAGCTGTAAAAGATGATCCCCCACTTACAGCTGGAATATTAAACCCGTATGTACCTTTTGCACTACTTGCAAATTCTCCACTAGAACGGCCTGATGATAAATCAGCTGACCCATAACTGATAGGACTAATTGTTAAAACTTCTCCTGTTGAAGAATAAGAAGTTTTTAACATGGAAGATACTAGTCCCGTTCTTGATGCATCACCTATTAAATTAGAGCCTCCATCATCACTTGTTATTTGAAAATCAGATGCAGACACAAAATTTATAGCGCCAGAAAATACACCTGAATTAGTTCCATCAGTAGAATTTATGGAAATAGAAGCGCTCGAAGCACTGAAATCCTTATTAAGAACTGTTGCTGTAGTAGATGAAGGTGCGCTAAAGTTTGTAATGGTTATATCGTCACCATCTAAATTTTCTAATATTACTCTCTTCTTATCACTGGTAAGTAACGCACTTACACCAGTAAGTGATTTAACCCTATTAATTTCTGTAACTAAACTTGTTAAATCGTCTTTTAGAGCCGTTGCTGAAACGTTAACAGCATCTAACACACCTGATGATAGTTTAAAAGAAATATCACCAGATCCAGAAATTGTAATTGGAGATATTAGAACGCGGGTAAGAGTATTCGCTTTAATTCCTAACTTAGAAGCGTTAGCGTTAAACTGTTTTAGAGAATAAGCTGCTGATGAGGCGATTGGTATACTTACGCTTGCATCGGATATACCATCTTGAAATAAGTCTATGGATAAGGTTTGGCTGTTCGTCGCATTACTGCTTCTTACAGCTGCTGCACCTGTATTAAGCACATAGTCACCTAACCCACTACTTCTATCTACTTGCATTCCTCTGTAATCAGAATTTAAATAAGAAGCAGTATAGTTAGCCTCAGCGACAAAGACATTTTCAACTGTAACTAAAGATGCTATTTCTTTTGAGGTAAGGGGTTGTCCAGCTATGTGTCTCCCTTCTCTAGTAAATACATGAATATTGGTTGCTTCTGAAGTGCCAGAAACAGGGTTGATAATAGAAGCACTTACAGTACCGGTAGTACTGACTGATGCGCTTGCTGAAGATATATCTTGATTTGCGCTCGAAATGGTCAATTTTCCATCACTTCCTGAAGCATAAAGGCCATAGCTTGTAAAATTAAAACTTGCTCCTCCTGGAGTAATCCCCATATTCAAAACACGAGCAAGCTTTTCCACAGTTGAAGCTTTTTCTCCTAAATCAGAAGAGCTGAAGTTAATAGAAACAGAATTACCATCAGCTAAGGAAAGAGAAAAAGAGGTCATATACTTTGCCTGATCATTACTAATAACAAACTTTGCCTGTGCCTGTTGAGCATAAGATCTAAATGAAGCTTTAGATATATTAGACCCAATTGAAGAAACAGCCCCATCTTTTAAGAAATTTGTAGTTACTAATGCAGTATCTGATTTAGTAAATACTTTTTCATGTGAACTAATTGCTGATAATGTCTTCTCCCGAGCACTCTCTAATATAATTTCAGCAGTCCCTGTGTTTGAAGTATATGATTCTATTAATCTGGAAGATGCTGCTGCAATACTTTCTGGTCTGGATAAATTGAATTTAAAAGAACCTGCAGATGACTTATCTGGAGTTAAAGTAAACTCATCTCCAATTCCTGGAATACCTGAAATAATTATGGAAAAACCATCCATCTTTAATACATTACCACTAAAGGATTTCACTAAATTTCCACTATTATCTTGTAAATCCCAATTTCTGTTTTGATTATTCCATTTAATAACATGGCTAGCTAAAAGCTTGGGAATTGGTTCAGTTCTAATAATTTCTGCAGATGTATTAGATTGCGATAAAGAGCTGTTGCTAATTTTTGGCAACCCAGTCACAAACATTGAATCACCTAATTTTCCGTCTAAATTAATTCCAGAACTTTGCACATTATT
The DNA here is from genome assembly GCA_964392475.1 of uncultured Alphaproteobacteria bacterium. Lineage (GTDB taxonomy): Bacteria > Pseudomonadota > Alphaproteobacteria > TMED109 > TMED109 > CAYMQD01. Next base: position 5,080 of record CAYMQD010000175.1, on the reverse strand, counting down.
AAAGTCCTTAGTTACTCTTTCTGCTAGTTCGTCTACATTTTTTCTTAAATTAGAAACAAAAGAATAGAAATCTATTAATCCAGATAATTTTCCTCCAGTAATTTGATTTGTTGGTGGAGCTTTACTTCCAGTCCCAATTAAAATTCTCATTCCTGAATCAGTTTCTTGCACTTGAAGTTCTTTAGCTTTATTTTCTCCTACAAATATAGGGCCATTACTTGAAGTTCCTAAACGAAGTTGAACTTCTCCTCTAGACCCATATTCAGTAGTAAAAGCCAGCTCATTTGATAATTTGTTAAGTAATGTATCTCTAATATCTAATAGATCGTTAGGAGATGAGGAAGCTCCTGAACTTTTTAATTGTCCATTAACATCTTCTAATTGCTGAGTTACTAAATTTATTGCAGATTTAGATTCAGTTGCTCTTTTCACTATTCCGTCGCTAATTATTTGAAACTGTGTGGCATAATTATTAAAAGAATTTGCCAAATCTTTTCCAGATTCAATAGCCACAGTTCGAGGGGCCAAATCCTCTGGGGTAGCTGCTATCCCTTGAAGAGAACTAAAGAATCTACCCAAAAAAGTTCCCAAATCACTATCTGTTGGTAATAAAGTATTCTCTAAAAGACCCAGATCCCTAGAATAAAGCTCAAGTTTTTGAAACGAAGAAGAAGTGGTTCTCAGACGATCACTAACAAAAGAATTAAAGGAACGCCTAATTTCATCTACTCTGACACCTAAGCCCGATTGATCAGAAATATTTGTTACGCCACCTTGGGTGCCTCCTACTTCAGATAAATTGGCATCTCTTTTGTGGTATCCTTCTGTACTTACATTGGCTATATTTTGACCTGTTACTGCCAAAGATTGACGATAAGCTTGTATACCACTTTTTGCAATTTCAAATAAACTTGCCATAAGATTATTTTCCGTCTTTTACATTAGTTTGAAGTTGCAAAATATTTTTGTGTTTTGGGCTTAATTGACGAACCAAAGATTCAGCAATACCAAAATTATGTCTTTTAGATAAAATTTGTGAATATTCTTGGTCTAACATGGAGTTAAAAGTATCTTCCGCGTTACTTCCCAATAACCCATCAGAAAGTTTTGCAGATCGTGCTTGCTTCAACATTTGAGAAATAAAAATAGACTCAAATTCTGCAGCTGCTTTTTTCAAATCAGCATTAGAATCTATTTTTTTATTCAGGCTTATCGCAGACTGAATATTGATTTTTGGTAATGAAAAGCTTGTATCACCCATAATTTAACACCTAAATTACTATCAGCTCAGCACGAAGTGCACCTGACTCTCTTAAAGCTTCCAATATTGCCACAAGATCAGCGGCAGTTGCCCCCACCTCATTAATTGCATCTACTATACTTGAAAGTGAAGTTCCAGGATCAAAAACAAATGCTTTCGCAACATCTTCTTCAACATCAATTTGAGTATCGGCAGCTGTAGCAGCTGCAGTCCCTGCTACTGTTTGATTTTGATTCATAACAGCACCGCTACCTTCACTTAGTGCAACCGTATCTTCTTGTACACTAACTGTTAATTTTCCATGTGTTACTGCAGCAGGACTAACTCTAACATCCCCACCTATCACTATTGTTCCTGTGCGTGCATTAATAACAACACGAGCTTTTGGTCTTGAGGGTTCTACATCAACATTTTCTAATAGACTCATAAATGATACTTTTTGTGATGGATCACTAGGAGCCTTAACTTTTATAGAAGTAGAATCTAATGCGACAGCAACTTCCGGACCAAAAATTTCATTTATAGCTTCAGCTATAGAATTAGCGGTGCTAAAATCACCCTGGTCTAGATTTAATATTATATTATTTGATTTTAAAAAAGGTGTATCTACCATCTTTTCTATAGTAGCTCCCCTTGGCACTCTTCCCACAGTTGGAATATTCACTGCCACACTTGAACCGTCTGCTCCTTCTACACCTAACCCTCCTACAGCCAGATTACCCTGAGCAATACCGTATATTTTTCCATCTGCTCCTTTTAGAGGAGTCATTAAAAGAGTTCCTCCGCGTAAAGATTTTGCTTTTCCAATAGTAGATACAGTGACATCTAAGTTTTGTCCTGGTTTTGCAAATGCAGGTAACTCAGCCGTCACCATAACCGCCGCCGCATTTTTAGCCGTAAGATCTGACGTAGAAGCAACTACACCAAACTGAGATATCATAGATTTTATACTTTGAAGTGTAGCATTAGTCGTACTATCACCTGTTCCCGCCAAACCTACAACAATTCCATAACCAAGCAATTGGTTTGTTCTTAAACCAGCTATTGAAACTAGATCTTTAAGTCTATCTGCATTTACTTTAGACCCAATTAAACTGAAGATGATTATTAGTAAAAAAAAATTTTTAAAATTTAAGCGCATAATTCCCTCATACAATTTTAGAATGGCGTAATTTGACGGAAAGCTCTACTAAGCCAACCTGGGCGTCCAGATTCCGCATATACTCCTGCGTTAGTGTATGTAATCTTAGCCTCTGCTAGCTTTGCTGAAGATACAGTATTAGTAGCACTTATATCTTCTGGCCTTATAATTCCACTTACCCTTACATATTCACTACCATCATTTAGAACCAATTTCTTTTGACCCTGCACCTCTAAGTTTCCATTAGGAAATACTCTAACCACTGTAACAGAAATGCTTCCTGTAAGAGTATTTGTTTGCGCTGCTGTACCTGCACCCGCAAAAGTTTGTGCTGCCCCTGCCGTAAGATCTGCATTATCTAATAATGTTTCACCTGAAGCCCCTGTGCCAAAAATTCCCTGATTTCCGAATACAACAGGAGGTAATGTAACGCCAAAAGTATCAGCCTTAGAAGTAGAGTTGGTAGTTGACTTACTTGCGCTAAAACTTTCACTCAAAGTTACCGTTAATATATCTCCAACTCTAGCAGCCCTAATATCACTAGCAAAAAACCCTCCTCTATTTTCTCGATAGATAGCACCACTTATAGGCTCTCCATCTTGGCTATTGTCTATAGGAGGTTGTATGGTTTCATGCTCTTTTGATACTTTTTCCTCGTAATAGGTAGAACTAGAACACCCTGTAAGGAAAAAACACATTAAAAATAACAACCATTTATTTATCGTATAAAGCTTCATTATTTTTGCATCCTAGTCAGTATTTTCTATAAAGAATTAATATTTAAATTATGATCCTATTATTAAGAGCGCATTACTTTACATCGTTAATTTATCTACCTAAGCTATCTATAAATTATTAGATATAAATCGGAGCATTTCATCTACTGAAGAAATTGCTTTAGAGTTTACCTCATAGGCACGTTGCGTCTCTATCATATCCACTAATTCTTTGACAACATTTACATTAGAGCTTTCAAGAGCTCCTTGAACTATTTTTCCAAAACCACCTTCCAATGGTGCTGCAAGTATTGGTTCTCCACTTGAAGGAGTCTCTACGAAAAAAGATTCACCTATTGCTTGCAATCCATTACGATTCTGAAATTCAGCTATTTCTAATTGTCCAACTTCTGCCGCTTCTACTTCCCCTGGTAATTGAACTGAAACAATCCCATCTGATGAAACATTTATTTCAAGTGCATCATCAGGTATAGCAAGCTCTGGTTGCAACACATAACCGCTAGAAGTAGTAACCTGGCCTTCGTTATTTCTTGAAAAAGTCCCGTTACGAGTATAAGCAACTCTCCCATCAGGTAATAAAACTTGAAAAAAACCAGTCCCATCAATTGCTAAATCAAGTGCATTTTCAGTGGAAACTATACTTCCTTGATTAAATAACTTGTCTGCGTTAACAATTCTTACACCAGTACCTACAGAAAAAGCAGATGCTAAATTGGTATCTGCTGATGTTTGCTCGCCACTAGTTCTAAGCACTTGATAAAGTAATGTTTCAAAATTTACTCTTTCTCTCTTAAAACCTGTAGTATTTACATTAGCGAGATTATTAGCAATTACTTGCATTCTTCTTTGTTGAGCATTCAACCCAGTTTTTGCTACATGCATTGAATTGGTTGCCATATGACACTAACTCCTCAAATTATTTAGTCTTACAAGTTTTAGTGTGCAAGCCTTATGCCATATAATTGAAAGATAAATTCAAATGATAAAACTAGTGAATAGGAGTAGTAATATTATTTCGACCATGCATAAATGTAAGAGGGTATATGAAATAGTGTACAACTTTATCGACTATCGCTTTGCAGATAATCACTAACGGTAATATAAAATATATGTGAAAAAAATTAAATTTTATAAGAAAAACAAACAATAAGTGTTAATAAGCTCTTGTTGTATTAGGCCAAACTTAAAAAGTCCTGATTACAAGATTTATTATTTTAATAAGTATATATATATGAATTTTTTAAAAATAAAAATTGACTATTACTCCGGCATACGCATAAGTGTTGCCCCGCCTTCATCAAATTGCTTTCCTAATTCTATAAATTTAACATGTGCCTCATAATGTCTCTGCTGCTCTAAGGTCAATACTAATTCTTGCACAGTATTTACATTAGACTCCTCAATAAAATACTGAATTAGCTCAGGCTGTTGATCTGCTATAATCTCACCTTCTCCCTGAGGTCTTATAATTCCATCTGCAGATTTCTTAAGTTCTAAATCCTCTGCTAGTGAGGTGCCAATTTGAGCTACTGGTTGAGGAGGCCCTCCTTCTGGCGCATTCATAGGTTGTATTAAAATTTCACCATCACTTGAAATTTGGATTTCTCTGAACTCTGGAATTGTAATAGGCTGCAAATCATTGGATAGTATAAGATTACCATCTCCACTTCGCAATAAACCACTTGGATCTATTACTAAATCACCCCTTCTTGCTAAGCCTATTTCTCCATTTTCAGGTTCTATAATAAAATACCCATCACCCTTTATTGCTATATCTAGGGGATTTTCAGTATTAGATAAATCACCACCTTCTGAAGAAAAACCACCTATCTGACGGGTCGAAAAAACTCTTGGGTCAAGACCTTTCTGGCTCTCCAAATATACGCTGCTAAAGTCTGAAACTATATCCCTTCTATATCCTACCACTGATGCATTTGCCAG
>CAYMQD010000174.1:0-18162 GCA_964392475.1 uncultured Alphaproteobacteria bacterium | reverse complement strand
TTTTAATTATATTCCCTTTATTACTGATTGCAGAAGTAGGACATATAGGTTGGCAAGAATTGCATGATATTCCGCAGGCACTTCTTCTTTTGATCCAATCTAATACCTGAAATTTTCCTAAAATTCCTAGAAAAGCACCAGACGGGCAGAGGTATCTGCAAAATGGTCTTTGGATAATTAAGGATAAAGATAATATTATTAATAGCCACAAAAAATAAATTGGAGCTTTATCTAGTTTTAATTCAATCAGTGAATCAAATGGCTCAATATTATTTAGAAATGAATACTGTGGTAATAAAAAAAATATTCCGATTAAGGAAAAAAGAAAAATATATTTTAATTTTTTAGCTTTCAGATCAATATTTTGAGATATTTGAATCGTTTTAAATTTAAATAATTTAGATAATGTAAATAATATTTCTTGTAATGCTCCGAAAGGACAAATCCAACCACAAAACAAACCTCTACCAAACAGAATCGTTGTAAATATTGTGTATACAAAAACTATAATTAATAATGGTTCAAATAGAGCCGGGGCCCAATTCCATTGAGCATGGGACATTTCTTGCAGTATAGAGAAAGTATTTTTTATTCCAGGCTGGGTACTATTTATCCAACCTAGCCAAACAAGGGAAAAAAGTAATATCGTACCTCTTAAAGAGTAAAATATAGTTTTATTTTGGACTAAAAGGTTACCAAATATAATTATTAATAGAACGATACTTAGTAAAAAAATAGTTACTATAATATTGTTAATATTTTTAACCCATTGTCTCCACCATTCCGGTCCCCAAGAGTTAATAAAGCCAGCTTGGTTGGGCATTCTAATTTTTGCTAAATTTTGATCATTTAAATTCTGATTTTTTCTCACTATATTATTTATGTAAAGTATATATGCAGTAAGAGAATAGACCTCATTATCTTTTAAGGATTGAGGTGCATAAGGAGGCATTGCCCTTCTAATATAATCAAATAATGTAGTAGCGTAAGGCCAATATGAGCCAACAGTTTTTACTGGCATTTGAGAGCTTAGAGTTCCAATTCCTCCAGACAAAGTAGGATATAACAGCTTAAGTTTGTCTGATGACCAACCGCCAGAATCAGAACTTTTTACAGTTGTAGAATCTCCCTCTGATCCATGGCAGCTAATACATTTTGTTCTATAAAGTTCTTCTCCTATAATTGCATTTCCCTCGCCTTTTGGGAGCATGGTTCCAATAACATCTATGCTTAAATCCATGTTTTCTATATTAGAAATATTGGGTTTAGACCCAAGAAAAAAACTTATATTTAGATCTGTATTTGTATATTCATATTTTAGATTTTTAATATAGCCAAATAAATTTCCTATAAAGTTTACTTTTGGAGAGTGTTTATTTGATTTAACATTCTTGTCAGTTTGTTCTTTTTGTTCTGAAAAATTTATATTGGACAGAGAGGCTCTATTTAGATCTTTATTTTTTTCCAATATTTGCATTTTAAAAAGCATGTAAGCGGTGACGGAGTAGACTTCATTATTAGTTAATGACTGAGGCCGGTCATAAGGCATCGTTTTTCTAATATAATCAAAGAGATTAGGCCCAAAATTCCACTTTTGTTTTATTGATTGAATAATATTTTTATTAGAGATTAATGCATTCTTATCAGTTGTTAAGTTAACCTGACTGTCGGACTTCAAACTATGACATTTATTGCATTTTTCTTGAAAAATTGATAGTCCAAGTGTTGCATTACCTGAACCTTCAGGAAGCCCTTCCCCTGAATTATGAATAGATATATCTAAACTTTTTATCAGTTCTTTAGAAGCACTTGTTCCTAGAAAAAATAGTTCCTCAGCTAGTGATTGACTGCCGAAAGCTATCAATACAATTGAAATAAGTAGAGTTTTAAAGAAATTGATTTTATTTATATAAATATTCACAAATAACTTTTCTTTTTTAACTTAATTTAGTCCTTAAGGGCATATATTAAATATTTTTTTAAGGTTTGAAATACTATTTTTATTTTTTGGATATTGTTAATAATTATACTAATATTCAATATCAATCCTGCTGCAAAAAATAAAATAGTCACTGTATACCCAAAAAGTTTTCCGTTATGCATGTCAGCAACTACCTTTGCAACAGACACTCCAGGACCTTGATATAGATATAATCCTTTCTTTAGGATATCTTGATCAGGCTTCTGATCGCAATCTCTTAGATTTATTATACAAGACCAAAATATTTTTCCTTGTTCTAAATTAGAATTTTTTGCCTCTTTAAGAATTTCACTCGGTGAAATTGGAAGAGGGGGTTTTATAATTTTATTAGTATTTTGATCAAATATCAGGATTTGGGTTCCTGAATATAAATATATTTTTTCTTCTGTGTCTCTACCTATCATGGAAAATTTCTTTTGAGCATAAACTGTAAAATATTCAAATCTATTTTTATCGCTTTGTTTGATATTAAGATTAATAACTCTTATGCTATTTTCTTCGGCAATAATTAGCTTTTTTTTATTTTGGGTAAAAAGCGAACCTGCTGGTGGTGAAGAAATAGTAGTTATTTTTTCATCATTTAGAAATACATTTCCTGACTTGTCGTAATCATCCATGATATAAAATATGATGTCTTTACCATATTCTTCATACATAACATCTTTGGTCGTTTTCATTCCATATGATTTAAGTATGATATTTTTATTTACATAAGTTTGATCCAATTTTAACGGACCAGATAACATCAAAATTAAACCGGTTATTGATAGGTGTATTATTATAATTGCAAACAGTAAACTTAAAAGAATAAGTAGCTTTTTAGTTTTTAGTTTTATATATTTTGTCTGAATTCTCACTAAACCTATTTTCTTTTTTTTATGCAATGATAAATATTACATATAGACGTTTGTAACTTTTCCTTCTTTACTAATTTTCCAACATTGTATTGCATTAAAGTGATAGGGGTGTCCAAGAGCAAATTTTTCTGACCAAACTTTTCTAGATAGTTGGATATTACCACTTTTATCCGTCGCACGGCTAATTAAGAATTGTTCAGTTCCATCCCAGTACCAATTTAAGCGAAATCTTAAAGGCTTAAACTTTTGAGGTTTTTCATCAAATTTTGCTAATTTCCAGGTTTTTCCTTTATCCATAGAAATCTCCACGGTTTTAATTTTATCAATCCCAGACCAAGCTATCCCAGTTATGTGCACAGGACCTTTTGATTTTAGATTCCTCCCTGCAGATGGTTTTGTAATCAATGATTTAACGCCCATTGGAAAAGTAAATTGTAATGCCATACCGTCAGGTTTCAAGTCTGTATATTTTGAGGTTTCATCTTTTGAATATATTGGTTTTTCCGTAACTTTAATCCTTCTAAGCCATTTTATACTGGTGTTTCCCTCCCATCCTGGAACAACTAACCGCATTGGGTAGCCCTGTTCAGGCCTAATTCTTTCTCCATTTTGATAAAGTGCTATAATAACATCATCCAGCGCTTTTTCTAATGGTATACTTCGAGTCATGCCTGAAGCATCGGAGCCCTCAGCTATTATCCATTTTGCAGATTTTTTGATTTTAGTCTCTCTAAGTAATAAATTAAGTGGAATACCTGTCCATTCTGAAGTAGAAAATAGCCCGTGTATCTCACCACAATTTTTTTCCATAGCAATTGGAAAAGCGTTAGAATTATAAAAGCTATTTCCTGAACATTCTATAAAATAGCTCCTAGTTTCCATTGGATATTTTAATAAATTTTCTATCGAAAATAACAGTTCATTTTCTACCAAACCATGTATCAAGAATTCATGGCTATCTGGATTAATGTTTGGAACACCGTTATGACTTCTCTCAAAATGAAGGTTATTTGGGGTAATAACACCCTCTAAATGTTCCAAAGGCGTTGTAGAAAAACCTGTCCCTTTTGCTTCCTCCCCATACGGAGTTACAATACTTCTTTTGACATAATCTTCATACAAAGAAGGTTTGCCTATGGGTGTAAATGGTTCACCAGGAGTAGTCATCCAAAGAGGAGAACCTTCTTTAATTTGTTTGGCTATAGCAGATGAAGGGATTAGAGATGAGATGGCAGCTAAAAAAGATCTCCTGGAAAAAAGTATTCTAGACTTTTTTTTAGGCATTAATTTTAATCCATGTAGTTTTTAGAAATTACTCTGCAACGAAAGTATTTCTAGTTTCGGGTAAATCACCGTTGATAACATAATTCATTATTGAAACAACCTGTGCAGAATCTGCGCATACAGCACTAGCTGCCGCGTCTATTTCTTTTAAAGCGTGATTAAGATCTGGTGCATGAAGTGTTATTAACGGTTTCCCTAAAGCAATAGCAATACCAGCATCAAAAGCTGCATTCCATTGTCTATATTTATCTCCAAACCTTACAACTACTATATCCGAATCTTTTATCATTTTACGAGTTCTTATAGAGTTGATTGATGCACCTTTATAATCATGCCAGAAACTATTATTTTCAGGTCCCAGTATATTTACACCACAGTCATCACTATCGCTATGAATGGTAACGGGATTTTCTAGATTTACCGGAAGTTGTAAGCTTTTAATACCACCTGCAATCTCTTCTCTCCAGTTTGTATGGATTTCGCCGGAGAGATAAACATTCCATATTTTATTAGGCATAATTTATTCCTTAACTTGGTATGAGCTTCATATTAGAAAAATATTAACTCTACTTAAAAATGATATCTATTACTTTTTGAAATTTTAATCTTACCAATCACCATATTGTTTAAACAATTTTCTCATTCCCCTTATCCATCTTTCTGGATTTTCAGATTTTATTTTTTGGTATTCTCTAACAACTGTATGTGGAGTTATTAAAAAATCCCCTTTTTTAATGGAATTAATAGTAATTTTAGCAACTTCATCAGGTTCTAACATTCCGTCTATGCCAGCAACCCCTCCATCTTTCATTGCGGCCGTCATGGCTGTATTTACTCCTTGTGGACAAAGAACAGAGGCACCTATTCCTCTATCACCGTAAGTAATTGCTAACCATTCAGCAAAACCTACTGCAGCATGTTTTGTTGTGGAATAAGATAGTGACCCTACTTGTGATAACAGTCCTGCGGCAGATGCAGTAATAACAAACCAACCTGAACCGCTATTGATCATATCAGGAATAAGTTCTCTAGCTGCATACATGTGTTGTGCTACATTTACCTGCCAGATTTGATTCCACTTTTCTTCTGAGATGGTGTGGTCATCTCTATTAGCTATTCCTGCATTTCCAAAAAATATATCAATATGACCCATTTTTTGTTTTACATCTTTAATAAAAGTTTTCATTGCAAACTGATTGCCTACATCTAATGTGTAAGACGTTCCATTTATTTCTTTAGCAATTTTATTACTATCGACTTTGTCTGCTAGAACTATGTTCTTCGCTCCCTCTTTATGTAAAATTCTTGCTAAGGAGGATCCAATACCTCCAGCTCCTCCAGTTATTACACAGTTTTTCCCTTCAGGATTTATTCCGGGAGGTGTAGCTGATATGCTTTCATTATTGTTCATTTTTTTTGGCCTTCAAATTTATACAATAACTTATACTATAAAGAAGATAGAAACAAATTTACATCCTCATAACTTGTTGACCAATTGCACACTAGTCTGATTAGATTAGGAGAAGAGTTGTTCCAACGATAAAATCTCGCTCCGGCTTTTTCCAAAGTGTCTATCTTGGATTCTGGCATTTTTGCAAATACCATATTAGTCTCTACTGGGTAAATTATTTCAATTTTCTGGTGTTTTTCCAAACCTGATTCAAGTAATTTAGCCATTGAATTTGAGTGTCTTGCTTGGTTTAACCATAGATCGTTCTCAAACCAACTTATAAATTGTTGCGATAAATAGCGGTGTTTACTCCAGAGGTGACCAGACCTCTTTCTATACCTTATAAGCGGGTCTATTAAATGACTTTTAAAAATTAACACACATTCAGCAGCCATAGCCCCACCCTTTGTTGCTCCTAAACTAAGTATATCTACACCGGCTTGACATGAAAGTTGAGCAGGTGAATGATGACTGGATGCAACTGCATTAGCAAATCTAGCGCCATCCATATGAACAAAAATATTCTTTTTATGAGCTATCTTGGACAACGCTTTAATTTCTTCAATTTTGTATACAGTCCCATATTCTGTGGCCTGGGTTAAGCTTAGCACGGATGGAAGCGTTTCATGAATACCATGACTACCAGTTTTATTAAGAATATTTTCAAAATCTCCAGGGTCAATTTTATTACTTTTAGATGGTATTGTTTTAATTTTTGCGCCACCTGAAAAAAATTCTGGAGCTCCACATTCATCTACATCTATATGCGAATGTTCACTACAAAATATTGTTCCATAAGGAGGAGTCATTGCTGAAATCGCTATTGAATTTGCAGCGGTTCCTGTTGCAACTGGAAGAATATTTAAATCAGATTCAAATATTTTCTTAAAAGTTTTTAATAGTTTTTTTGTAATTTTGTCATCACCATATGAATCACAAATATCCTTGTTAGCGTTAGATATTCCTTTAATTATTTCTTCTAAAATTGGTGCTTCATTATCACTACGAAAATTCATATTTATTTACCTGGAGGATCAGAAGTTTAATGTTAATAATTTATCTTAGATATATATTTACAAATATTAAATAAAGAAATCGAATATAAAATCAATATTAAAAGTGAATTTTTGAGCTAGAGGCTAAGCTGAATAAATTTTAAGTTTGACTTTGCTTATGGTGCCCTCAGGTGTAATTGAAACACCATCTTGCCCTTACCAAGGGCATGTAATAACCATTATACTATGAGGGCAAAACGACAGAATACCTACACTTTCTAATATTAAAATATCTAAACTTGTTTTCTTCTTTTTCCCCTCCCAAAAAAACATCTTGAGAATATTATACATATCCCATAATCATTTTGTAATATATTAGCTATATTTTTTCATATAATGTTAAGGATATTAATTTACTTCTTTGTTGTTCTCTAAAGCCAAAACTAATATGGTTACAGCAAAAGTTATCGCTGAAAACCACCATACTTGCCAAGTGCCGTAACTTGTATGAAACAGTGAAAGACTTGACATCATAAGGCCAGCAGCCAATGCGCCTTTAGGTGGGGCTCTGCTAATGATATTAATAGTTTTTATACATAAGCTAATAAAAAGTAGCGAAAATAAAAATATTCCTACCAATCCTAGTTCTAACCAAACTTGCAAAGTTAAGTTATGAGGGTGGGATGGCATACCTCTTGTTTCGATATCTATATGCCACTTTTTTCCATCAGCTATATTTTTAGAAGAATTATAACCGTGGCCTATAATAGGTTTTTCATATATTTTTTTAGTAATCCAGATCCATATTTCTTTCCTATGGGTTAGGGAAAGATTTATCCCGTCTAATCCATTAGAAATTTCATGTTGGTATTTATTTATTCCTAGTGGAGATACTAAAAAAAATATAGGAATAAATATAGAAAGTATAATCATTGGTATCTTTTTTAAAGCTAAAACAGCTATAAAAGTAATTATACCTAATATACTTGCAACTATTATAGATTTAGGTATGGGATCATAAACAATACAAAATACCGAAATACATAATAAGGCTAGCGCTTTTTTCTTAGATTTATCCCACAAAAGGCAAGAAGTAGAAAAAGCTAAGATTAAAATTACTGATTTGCCTCGCGAATAATAAGCATTTCTATATCCATACCATTCTATATCTTGATTAGGGTCAAAAAAATGGGACAACCAAGGTCTTATACCTAAATGAAAATTTACATCTATTAGTATAAAAATTGATGTAAATAGAAAAGAAATTATCATTACATTGGAAAGTATTTTTTTTAGATCTGAGTGTTGAATTGCTTTAATTACTAAACAACCTGCTAAAGTAATGCCTAGCAATCCTGAGGTATTTAAAAAGTTAGTATTTACGTTTGTTGTCCAAAAAACACTAGCCGTAGCCCATAAAAATATACTTAATAAAATTAGGATTGTATGATCCTTGAATCCTACAAATACTGATTTTGGTAGATTGGATGCTATTGCACCTAATGCGCAAATAGTTAAAGGTATCCATGTTCCTAGCGGGGCAAACACTGCAGTTGGAGCCATGGTTGCAGCTCCAAATATCATACATATATTAAAAATAGATTTGTTTTTCAAAATAGCAGGAATATTCATTTTTTTTATACTAGGCTTTCTAACGTGGAAATTTTGGTTGATACTTAAATTGCTTTAACTTAATTAACTAAATTTTAAATATATAATGTATACTGGATAAGACTTGAAAAAAGAAGGCATTAAAAAATCTTCTAATTCTTCTGTAAATATTTTAAGAAGAATATGGGAAACTTGGGGTAGGAAACAACTTACCTTAATTATATTTTGTAATTTGCTAATGGTAGTAGTAGCTGGGTGTACCTCTCTATATCCGATTGCCATAGATTATGCATTTAATGTCCTTGCCGAGAAAGATTCTGCAGGTCTTATGGTAGTTCCTATTTTTATAATAATGCTTACTTTTATTAAAGGTTTATCTTTTTTCTATCAGTCTGTAATAGCAGCTCGTATTTCAGGAAGAGTTATTGCAAGTGTTCAAAAAGAACTTTTTAGCCGTCTCATTTCTTTAGATCTTGCAATTATATCTAATAAAAGAGTAGGTGAATTACAATCACGACTAGTCAATGATGTAAACTTACTTAGAGAAACTATAGTTCGCTCATTAAATAACCTAGTGAGAGATTTGCTTACCTTAGTTGGATTAATAGCTTCCATGTTCTATTTAGATTGGGCACTGACCATAGCGGTTATATTAGTATATCCTATTTGTGTATGGCCTATTATAATAGTGGGTAGGATAAATAGAAGGCTTGCAACGAGATTTCAAGAACACTTGGGTGGTGTGAATTCTTTTTTAAACGAGAGCTTTTCTGGTTTAAGACTCATTAAAATATTCGGGCTAGAGAAATTACAAAAGGTTAGCGGCAACAAATATTTTGAAGAATTATTTGGAGTAACTTTAAAAATGTCTAAGACTAGAGCAAGGTTAGAGCCAATACTAGAGGTTATTGGGGGATTGGCTATTGCAGTAGTAATTTTTATTGCTGGGACTAGAATAATTAGTGGAAACTCAGACATTGGAGCCTTTTCAGGTTTTGTTAGCGCTCTACTAATAGCCGTTCAGCCGGCACGTGCTTTAGGAACTTTAAATACAGTTTTGCAGGAAGGGGCCTCAGCGGGAGAAAGAATATTTGCAGCAATTGATGCAAGGCCAAAAATAATTTCTGGAACTAATTCAATTGTACCAAAAAATATAAAAGGAAAAATTACATTTAAAAATGTTTCTTTTAGTTATACGGATGGAAAAAAGGCATTAAATAATATTAATTTAACAATACAGTCTGGAGAGAATGTTGCATTAGTTGGTCCTAGCGGAGCGGGTAAATCTTCACTAGTTAATTTGGTTCCACGCTTGTTTGATCCAAATTCAGGTCAGGTTGAAGTTGACGGTTATGATTTGACATCAGTAGATATTTCATGGTTGAGAAGTTGCATTGCTGTTGTATCACAAGATGAAATTCTTTTTCATACTTCTGTAAGGGAAAATATATCATTCGGAAGCATCGGTGCTTCTGACGCACAAATACAGTCTGCAGCTAAAGATGCATTTGCTCACGAATTTATAGAAAATCTTCCTAATGGATATGACACTGTAGTTGGTGAGAGAGGTTCTAAGTTATCTGTTGGTGAAAGACAAAGGATTTCTATAGCAAGGGCAATACTTAGAAATCCTATAATACTTATATTAGATGAACCTACCAGTGCTTTAGATGCACTTTCAGAGAATTATATTAAGAATGCATTGTCTAAGCTTTCGAGAGGTAGAACCACTATTACGATTGCACATAGATTATCTACCATTGTAGATGCCGATAAAATTGTAGTAATGGAAAATGGAGATATTAGCGCTATGGGAAAACATAATGATTTAATAAATACATCTAATTTATATTCGCGTTTAGCAGGACTGCAAAAAGATATTAACACCTGATAATTATTCTCTTCTTAATAAAAGGTCTATAATTTTAAGTTTTCTGTAAGAAGTGGTAAACTTCTTTTTTAGAAAGTCTTCATTATATCCAGATTTTATCCACTTTAAAAAAGAATCAGGTCTGTTAGCACCTGATTCTAGCGCATAATCAAAAAAAGCATCTAAAATTCCGGTTTTAGATTGACGTATATGAAGATACTTAAAACTAAGTTGTTTTTTTGCTACAGAGGTTGGCTCTTCTTTTCTAAAAATCATATATAGCGCTGCCATCAATCCCGCTCGATCTGCTCCTGATTTGCAATGCATTAATGCAGGATACTCTATTTTCTTGAATAATTCTGAAGCTCCTATTACATCGGTTTTTTTGGGTGCAGCTCTAGAAGAAACAGGAAAGTTTATTAGGTTTATATTAAGTTCTTTACATTTTTTTTCTTCAAGGTAATAAGAAGAACAATCTCTTTTTCCTCTTAGGTTTATAATTGTTTTTATACCAAATGTTTCATAAGCATTTTGAATTTGTGATGGGTAAGGTTGATTGCTTCTATACATTTCGGTAGATAGTCGCACCTGCGATTTCCAAAATATTCTAAAAATACCATGATCTACAAAAGTTAAGTCAGTATAAGCAAACAGTTTTCCTATAAAACTATTTAGATTATTCCTAGTCCAATTTGATTTTTTCTTTAATTTACTGTTATTTTGTTTGTTCAAAATAGACTCTCATGTAAGCATTAAAATCTTTTAATATATAAATGGGACATAAAATTAAAGTAAATATAAATTTTTTTTTATATTTAAACACATAATGCTAAATTAAACTTTACATTGGAGTTAGTTGAATGCAAAGCAGTCAAGATAAAAAAGAGAAAATACTATCAAAAAAATTAAAAGAAAATTTAATGAAAAGAAAGATTCAAATACGTGAACGCATAGTGTTATCTCATGAAAATAAAAAAAATAAAAAAAAATAAAGGTAATTTCAACTAGGAGCTTTAGATTATGACAGTGATGCCAGATACCTGGATACGTAAAATGTCTAATAATTATAAAATGATTGAGCCTTTTGAAGAAGGACAGAAACGTAATGAAAAAATTTCTTATGGTCTTTCTAGCTTTGGATATGATGCTAGAGTAGCAGAAGATTTCAGAATATTTACAAATGTAGATAACGCTATTGTAGATCCTAAAAATTTTTCACAAAAAAGTTTTGTGAAAAGGTCTGCAAATACCTGTATTATTCCGCCAAATAGTTTTGTTTTAGCCCGTACAGTGGAATATTTTAGAATACCTAAGGATGTATTGGTAATCTGTTTGGGAAAATCCACTTATGCTCGATGTGGTATTATTGTAAATGTTACGCCGCTAGAACCTGAATGGGAAGGTCATGTGACTCTAGAATTTTCAAATACCACTCCACTTCCTGCGAAGGTTTATGCTAATGAAGGTGCGTGTCAGTTTATTTTTATTAAAGGCGAGAGTAGTCCAGAAATAAGTTACGCCGATCGTAAGGGGAAATATATGGGACAAAAAGGTGTTACTTTACCAAGGATTTAAAAATGGACCAAATTTCTATAATTGGTGGAAATAAAA
The DNA here is from genome assembly GCA_964392475.1 of uncultured Alphaproteobacteria bacterium. Classification (GTDB taxonomy): domain Bacteria; phylum Pseudomonadota; class Alphaproteobacteria; order TMED109; family TMED109; genus CAYMQD01. Next base: position 6,503 of record CAYMQD010000174.1, on the reverse strand, counting down.
TATCAGGAAATATTTCTATAAGTGGAGCAAAAAACGCAAGTTTGCCTCTAATGGCTGCGTCTTTACTCACGGAGCAAAAATTAGTTTTACAAAATGTTCCACATTTAAATGATGTAAGAGATATGGGAAGACTTCTTAATAATATTGGAGTCGATATTAAATTTGATGCCAAAGAATTAATTTTGAAAGCAGAAACTATATCTAATTATAAAGCAGATTATGATTTAGTAAGAAAAATGAGGGCATCTGTATTAGTTTTAGGCCCATTACTAGCTAGAGTAGGATCAGCTCTTGTTTCTTTGCCTGGTGGTTGCTCCATAGGAACAAGGCCAATAGACATTCATTTGGATATTTTAAGTAAAATGGGCGCAAATATAGAATTAAAAGACGGTTATATATACGCTAGTGTGCCAAAGAAAGGGATGTATGGTTGCAAATATCATTTTTCTCAAATTTCAGTAGGCGCAACAGAAAATGCACTTATGGCAGCCTCACTTGCAAACGGAACTACTTTACTAACCAATGCAGCAAGAGAACCTGAAGTTACGGATCTAGCAAAATGTTTGATAAGTATGGGGGCAAAAATAAATGGTATTGGTTCAGATTGTATAGAAGTGGAGGGAGTCTCAGAATTAAAAGGCACTCAACATAAAGTAATTTCAGATCGTATTGAGGCAGGTACTTTTGCAGTTGCTGCAGCTATTACAGGAGGAAAAGTTTTTCTTGAAGGTGCAAATCCTGATATTATGCAATCAGTAATTACAGCATTAATTGCAGCAGGCGCTAAAGTTGAAATTACTAAGAAAGGATTTTGGGTCATTGGAGATAAGCAAATTAACTCTTTTGACATTACGACCGAAGCATTTCCTGGTTTTCCTACAGACATGCAAGCGCAAATGGTTGCTTTGGCTTCCTTAGCTAAGAATTCTTCATTAATTACTGAAACTATATTTGAAAATCGATTTATGCATGTGCCAGAATTACTTCGTATGGGGGCAAATATTAAAATTTCTGGAAATAGTGTTTTAGTAAGGGGCGTTAAACGTTTGACTGGCGCTCAGGTTATGGCGACAGATTTGCGCGCATCTGTATCTCTAATACTTGCAGGACTAGTAGCAAAAGGTGAAACAAAAGTAAGAAGAATTTATCACTTAGATAGGGGTTATGAAAAACTTGAGCAAAAATTACAAAATTGCGGTGCAAATATTAAAAGAATCAAAAAGGACGTTTAAATATGCTTTTGAACGAACATTGGAAGCCATTAAAATTATTAGCTAAAGATGAAAATGATCTAGATGTTTTAATAGAGTGCCTTTTTGAGTCAATAACGCCTACTTCAGAAATGTTATTTGATTCAAATAAGAAATATTTTGCTATGATGTTGGAGAGATTTACCTGGGAATGTGCAGAGGGTCAAGACTTTAATTTAATGCAGGTTAAAAGTTTATTGGTTTTTTATAATATCAGAAAAGTAAGCTATGTGGGGTTAGAAAGAGAAATTAACAAGAAAGAATGTATTTCATCCGAGTACCTCAGCTTGTTTTCTATTATATATGATAATAATAATATATTGTTGATGTTTGGAAAAGGAGTGACAATCCGTTTAGATACCAGTGGTTTGAGATGTACTATGGAGGATATAGGTAAACCAAAGTGGCCAGCCGTGACTCCACGTCATAAAAAAGGATAAACTAGTGAATAAAAACTTGATAAATAGAGATACTTTAGTATTGGCCTTACCAAAAGGACGGATTTTAAAAGAATTTTTACCTATTTTAAAAATTGCAGGTATTAATATAGAGCAGGAATTTTTTCTTGAGAATAGTAGGCGCCTTTTTTTTTCCACAGATCTAGATGGATTAAAGATAATAAAAGTAAGGAGTTTTGATGCTGCAACATTTGTGGCTTTTGGAGGAGCTCATTTAGGTGTTTCAGGTGTTGATGTATTAAACGAGTTTAATTATCCAGAGCTTTATGCTCCTTTGGATCTTAAAATAGGAAAATGCAGATTAGTTGTTGCTGAACAAAAAGAACTTGCCTCCAAGGATGATCCAAAAAAGTGGAGTCATATTAGGATAGCTACTAAATATCCAGAAACTACTAGACGTCATTTTGCAGCAAGGGGTGTACAAGCTGAGTGTATAAAATTAAATGGAGCAATGGAGCTTGCACCTCAATTAGGTATGTGTAGAAGAATTGTAGATTTAGTAGATACTGGAAATACACTTAAGGCTAATGGATTAGTAGAAGTTGAGCATATATCTAATATAAGTTCACAGCTAATAATTAATAGAGCTGCAGATAAAACACGTCCAAAAGAAGTAAAAAAATTGTTAAAAATGATAAAGGAGGCAGTAAATGCCTAAAAGAATCAATTTTCTTGACGGTGTTTCTATTGAGAAACTCTCATCTTTAATAAATGATAGTAATATCAGTAATTTAGAAAAAGTTAATAAAGAAGTTGTTAAAATCATTAAAGCTGTTGAGAAAAATGGGGATAAAGCTTTAGTAGAATATACAAAGAAATTTGATTATTTTGATCTTTACGATAAAGGGTTTGAAGTTTCGAAAGATGAGGTTAAGTTAGCATGGAAAACTTGTTCTAGGAAAGATATTGATGCATTAAAATTTGCAGCTTCAAGGATTAGAAATTTTCATGAGCGTCAGTTTCCAAAAGATAGTTACTATCAAGATGACTTAGGTGTTTACTTAGGATATAGATGGACGCCAATTAATAAATGCGGAATTTATGTTCCAGGTGGTATTGCCTCATATCCATCTTCAGTTTTAATGAATGCGTTGCCTGCAAAGATTGCTGGAACAAGTAAAATTATAATGACTGTTCCTACTCCAAAAGGAGCTTTAAATCCACTAGTACTTGTAGCAGCTGATATTGTAGGTGTAGATACAATTTACCGTTTGGGTGGAGCTCAGGCTGTAGCTGCTCTTGCATATGGAACTGACTCAGTAGAATCGGTTGATAAAATAGTTGGGCCTGGGAATATTTGGGTAAATGCTGCAAAAAAGTATTTATTTGGGCAAGTTGGAATAGATTTAATAGCAGGCCCTTCTGAAATATTAGTTTTAGCAGATAAAGAGAATAATCCAGAATGGATAGCTTTTGATCTTTTATCACAAGCAGAACACGATAAGAATGCTAGATCTATATTAGTTACTAATGATATAGATTTTTCTATAGCTGTGGAAGCTTCAATAAAAAAAATAATTCTAACCATGCCAAGAAAAGAGATAGCAGCAGAGAGTTGGAACAATAATGGAGTTATAATCAATATACAATCTATGGATGATGCAGCAAAAATTATCAATACAATTGCGCCAGAGCATTTAGAAATAGCAGTATCACAACCGGAACCTATATTATCTTTGGTTACTAATGCTGGAGCTATTTTTATTGGCAACTTTACTCCTGAGGCAATAGGAGATTATATAGCAGGGCCTAGTCATGTATTGCCAACATCTGGGACTGCAAAATTTTCCTCAGGTTTGTCTGTTTATGATTTTTTAAAAAGAAGTTCTTTAATTAGATGTGATAAGGTTAGTCTATCTAAAGTGGCTGCCCCTACTATTAATTTAGCTGAAGCAGAGGGGCTTTATGCACATGCTAAGTCTGTTAATCTAAGGATTAAAAAAAGTGCATAATGATATTAAAGAAAAACAAAACTTAAAGGATAATGGATATTATTTTAAAAGTTTAACCGTTACAGATAGTGTTAATTCGACTTGGTCAGCTGAAATAGAGCATGAAAAGAGGGTGGCAATATTTGATTTAATAGAATCTAATAGTTTTATGCCACAAGGCCTAGTTCAAGGACCCTACTCACTTAGTTTAAGTATAATAGAGGGAAGATTACTTTTTGATATTGAACATTATGAAAATAAAAAAAAGTTAGCACTTATTAGCGTACCTATGAGAGGTTTACAGAGAATTATTCGAGAGTATTTAATTGTTTGTGAAAACTATTATAACGCTATAAAAAAATCACCACCAGAACAAATAGAAGCTATAGATATGGGTCGAAGAGCCTTACATGATGAAGGTTCTGATTCCTTAAAAGATTATTTATCAGAACATATATTGGTAGATATTGATACTGCAAGGCGCTTGTTTACATTGCTATCAGTATTGCATATAAGAACGTAAAAATGTATTTAAGACTTGACCACTTTACAATCAATAGTCATTTTATATCAATTTATAGGAGAAAGTATGGCAAAAGAAGAGTTGCTTGAATTTGAGGGCGTAGTTGAAGAAATATTACCCAATGCTATGTTTAGAGTAAAACTTGAGAATGAATACGAAGTTTTAGCTCATACTGCAGGTAGAATGAGGAAGCATAGGATAAGGGTTTTGGCTGGAGATAGGGTCACAGTAGAGATAACGCCTTATGATTTGACTAAAGGTAGAATAACGTATCGCCATAAGTAATAAATATTATGGAAAAACTTGCACCTTTGGTATTAGCCTCTTCCTCAAAGAGGCGCTTGGAATTATTAACAACAATAGGAAGAATTCCTTCAAAAATAATAGCTAGTGATATAGATGAAAGTCCATTTAAAGGAGAGCTTCCATCTGAATTAGCTTCCAGATTATCCATTGCAAAAGCTACAAAAGTTGCTCTTGAAAATAAAAAATGTTTTATATTAGGAGCGGATACAGTAGTAGCCTGTGGAAGATGAGTCCTTCCTAAAACTAATACTATGGATGAAGCACGTATGTGTTTGGAGTTATTATCTGGAAGAAGGCATAGGGTGTGGGGAGGGCTTGCTATAATTTCTCCAACAGGAAAGTTAAGAAATGTTTTAATTATGACTAGAGTTCAATTTAAAAGACTAAGTAAAAGTGATATAGATTCTTATATTTTATGCGGAGAATGGGAAGGAAAGGCAGGAGGGTATGCTATTCAAGGTAGAGCCTCTATATTTATTAAATTTATAGCTGGGTCTTATAGCAATATTGTAGGTTTGGACTTATATGAAACTGATAAACTATTGTCTGGAATGGGATGTTTGGCTTTGTATAGATGAATAAAGGGGTAAAAGTTTATGTAGATGTTGAACCATTAGGTGTTCGTGCGGCTAGGGTAGATTCTGGAAAACTAAAAGCAGCAATAATAATTCCTAATAAATTTTTTGATCCGACTGGAAGTATAGTAAGGGGTAAAGTAAGAAAAATAGATAAAAATTTTGATGCAGCTTTTATTGATACAGGTTCTGGTTTACCTTCATTTTTGCCTAATGTTTCAAAAATAAAATATATATCCGAAAATAAAAGTTTAGTGCTAGAGATTCTAGTTCCTCCAAGAGAAGATAAAGGTGCACTTTTAAAGACTTATGATAACAACTTATATGAGGAAAAAGGACCTTTAGGAACATTACGTAATCCTCCAGATATATCTACTAAAATTTATGAATATTTGTGTGTTCCGACACCGGATAAAATATATATATCGGGTAAAGAGATGTGCATATTGCTATCAAAATATAGAGAGATTAGAAAATGTTTAGTATGCTTTCCTAAATATGACCTAGTAATTAAAGATCAACTGTTAATAGATGAATTAGAATCCTTATTTGATCCTGTGTATGAGTTACATAATGGTGGAACATTAATATTTTCCCATACACCTGCTTTGGTAGCTATTGATGTAAATGGTTCGTCAAAAACTACAGCTGAGGAAACAAATTATTTAGCTGCAGAAGCAATTCCAAGACAATTAAAGCTGAGAAATATAGGCGGTGTAATATTTGTAGACTTTGTTTCAATGAGTGATAGGGCATCAAGGATAAAACTTGTTAATGCTCTTAGAAAGTTTTGCAGGACTGATAAGCGTATTACAAGGGTCAGCTCAATGTCTAGATCAGGGTTTATTGAAATTATCAGACAACGACAAGGTATAGATTTAAATGATTATAATAGAGAATCTCTAGTTTCTATGTTGATTGCTAGAAGAATTTTGAGCGAGGCAAAAGGATCTATATCTGGAGCCATTATTGTAAAAGCTAATCCTAAAGTAATAAGTATTTTATCATCAGTAGAAAATGTTTTTGGAAGAAAACTAAACTTATATTCTGATAAAGCAAATAATATAAAAGAGTTTGAGATTACATTTGAAGAAAATAAAATTAAATAATATATTTATTTAAATAAAATATTGTAGGTATCTATTTACTAAATGTTAAAATTTTATTAATTAGTTCTTATCTAAAAGACATTTAATATAATAAGTTAAGAAAGTTTTTTTTTGCCCAGGTAGCTCAGTTGGTAGAGCATGCGACTGAAAATCGCAGTGTCGGTGGTTCAATCCCATCCCTGGGCACCATGTTTTAAAACTCCTAATTAATCTTTAAAGTTTTTTTATTATTTTTAGATTATTTACACATAGCTGTATAATAATTTAAGTAATATATGTCTTCTTTTAAAATGTTTTCACTATTGAATATACTGTCTTTCCATATATCGACTTTTTTTTCAATTATTTCGT
>CAYMQD010000173.1:0-5131 GCA_964392475.1 uncultured Alphaproteobacteria bacterium | reverse complement strand
TTGAACAGAATAATCTATTCGAAAATATATCTGAAGGCATTTATACACCTGGAATAGAAAATTATTTACCTTTATTTTTCAAAGAGATGAATAGTATATTTGATTATTTAGATGAGTCTATATTATTCTTACATTCTAACTTTGAAGAAAATTTTAATAATCGTTTAGAAGATATACATAGATATTATACCGCTAGGAATAATCTTGAAAAATCTTCTTCTGCTACAGAAAATATAAGTAAACCATTACCGCCTAACTTCTTATATTTATCTAAGTCAGAATTTAAGATATTAACTGCAAAATCTAATATCGTATTTTTAAATACTTTTGGAGACTTTAGAGAAAATATAAACTCCATAAATTGGGGGTTTAAGATAGGTAAAAACTACTTAGTTGAAAGACAAAATAAAAATAAAAGCTTATTTTCTGCGGTAATAAATGACATAGAAAACTCTCTTTCAGCTAATAAAATTGTTATATTAAGTTGTAGAACTAATACTTCTTTATCTAAAATAATTTCTATACTAAGAGAGGGGGGTCTTAAATCAATTAATATTGCTACATGTTGGGATGAGGCTATAGAAAACAAATCTAAGAGTATATCTACTGTCATAATGCCATTTCTATCTGGCTTTGAAAATTCAAAATTTAAAATTATTACGGAGACTGATATTTTTGGTCTTAGACTCGGATCTTTTTCTAAAAGAAAAAAAGCGCATAACTCTCTTTCAGGTTATATGGATTTAAAAATTGGAGACTTTTTAGTACATATTGAGCATGGTATAGCAAAATATATAGGTTTAGAAACTATATCAGTATCAGGTGAGCCTCATGATTGTCTTAAATTATTATATCTTGAAGGAGATAAACTTTTTGTTCCAGTCGAGGATATTTCTTTAATATCTAGGTATGGTGATATTGATAAAGAAATTATTTTAGATAAGTTAGGAAGTAAATTATGGAAAGCTAGAAAAGAAAAAGCAAAACAAAGAATTAATGACTTAGCTGAACATTTGATAAGTCTAGCAGCTAAAAGAGAATTATATACTTCACCTAAAATAATTATAGATTTTAATAAAATGAATGAATTTGCTGCATCTTTTCCATTTGATGAAACCGAAGATCAAGAACAAGCTATATCTGATGTGCTCAAAGATTTATCTAATACAAAACCTATGGATAGACTGATTTGTGGTGATGTTGGTTTTGGAAAACCCGAAGTAGCTTTGAGAGCTTCTTATTCCGTTTTGTCATCCGGATTTCAAGTAGCGCTAATAGCTCCTACAACCTTATTAGTTAGGCAACATTCTAAAACATTTATACAAAGATTTACTAACTCTAATATTAATATATCCTCATTATCTAGATTTACATCTAATACTAAAAAAAATAAAATCCTAAAAGATCTAAAATCTGGTGATATAAATTTAATAATAGGCACACATGCCCTTTTATCTAAGTCAATAGAATATAAAAATTTAGGACTTATAATAATAGATGAAGAACAACATTTTGGTGTAAACCAAAAAGAACATATAAAGTCTATAAAAGCTAATACACATTTACTTACTTTAACAGCTACCCCAATACCTCGAACGTTAAATATGTCTCTTTCAGGTTTAAAAGACTTAAGTATAATTTCTACACCTCCTCTTGATAGATTATCTATAAGAACATTTGTAACTCATTTTGATAAAATATCTATAAAGGATGCAATTAATAAAGAAATCTTAAGGGGAGGTCAGATATTTTGCATAGTTCCCAGGATTAAAGATATAAAAAAAATAGAAGAAATTATAAAAAAATTAATCCCAGAAGTTAATATGGCAATAATACATAGCCGTCTAAATACAAAAACAATTGATGAGGTTATGAATTCTTTCTACGATGGTAAATATGACCTACTTTTATCTACTTCAATAGTGGAATCAGGTTTAGATTTACCTAATGCTAATACTTTAATAGTTTTTAATGCAAATATGTTTGGACTTTCCCAGTTACACCAATTACGCGGGAGAGTAGGCAGATCGTCAAGAAGGGCATATGCTTATTTTATTATTTCATCAAAACTACTTAGTACCCAAGCAGAAAGAAGATTACAGGTAATACAAATGCATGACAGTCTTGGCGCAGGTTTTAATATCTCAAGCCATGACTTAGATATCCGTGGAGCTGGGAATTTACTTGGTGATGAACAGTCTGGGAAAATTTCTGAAATAGGCGTAGAATTATACCAAAAGTTACTAAAAGAAGCTGTAAATCATTCGAGAGGTATAGAACCCACCATTGAAGATCTATCTCCAGTAATAAATTTAAAAGCTCCAGTATTAATTCCTGAAAATTATGTATCAGACCTGTCTTTAAGATTAGATCTATATAGACAACTTGGATCTTTAGAAAATGATAAAGCGCTGGATGAATATGTAATGGAATTAAAAGATAGATTTGGTATCATTCCTAATGAATTATCCAACCTTATATATGTGCTACGAATTAAACTTATATGTAAGAAAGCATCTATTATAAGAGCAGATGTTAATCCTAAGGGAGCTATTATAAGTTTCTATAAAGATTATTTTCCAAAACCTGAAAATCTTGTTTCTTGGATACATAAGAATAGAAACATAGTAAAATTGCGTACGGACCACAAATTAGTGTATATGAAAAAATGGGATTTGATTAATGATCAAATAAATGGACTAAAAAAATTAGTGGAAATTTTATATTCATTAAGTAGTTAAATTTAATATTCATTTAAACTATATTTTTCAGTTACCATTCTAATAAAATTTGTAATATTTTCCTCTCCTTGTGCGCCAGAAATTGCAAATTTTTTATTAATTATAAAGCATGGTACGGAGGATACTCCTAATTCTATATATTTTTGTTCTTGATCAGCTATAAAATTATTATTTTTTCCATTTACACAATCAAATATCAATTCTTTATTTAATTTAAATTTTTCAGCTATTTTTATAAGATAGTGTATATCTGAAATATTTATTCCATCCTCAAAAAAATCTTTAAACAACTGCTCTATCAAATCCTTATCTTTATTTTCTTTTTTTGAATAGTCAATTACCGAATGTACAATTCTACTATTTGGCATAATTTTTATATTATTAAAATTGAATGAGATTCCAAGTTTATCTCCATGATCTAACAAACTTTTTGCCATAACAGATTGTTCCCAATCTTTATCACCAAATTTTTTTTTTAAGTATGATTTTCTATTTATTCCAATTTCTGGAAAATTGGGATTTGATTCAAATGGGCGCCATATAACTCTAAAAAGAAAATTGTTAGTTTTAAAATTACCTAACACATTATCTAACTGCTTCTTACCCACATAACACCAAGGGCACACTATATCCGATATAACTTCTATAAAGATTTCTTTATTATGTTGATTCATAAATTCTAATCCAAAAAAATAATTCGCTTATATTGTATTTAATTATTATGATATAGGTTAATAAAAATGTTTAATGCTAATAGGGTATAAAAATGAATATAACTTACTCAGATGAAGATAATAAATTTAAAGAAGAAGTAAAAGATTTTATAAATAATAATTTGAACCCTAATACAAAACAAAAGATAGAAGAAGGGCACCATTTAACAAAAGAAGATATGTTGGAATGGCAAAATAAATTATATGAAAAAGGTTGGATGGCACCTAGTTGGCCAAAAGAGTATGGTGGTACAGAATGGACAGTAACACAAAGATATATATTTGATGAAGAATGTGGAGCAGCATCAGCTCCGCCTGTATTACCATTTGGTGTCACAATGGTAGCACCAGTTATAATAAAATATGGAACTAAAGAACAAAAAGATTTTTATTTACCTAAAATTTTATCAACAGAGCATTGGTGGTGTCAGGGCTACTCTGAACCTGGCTCTGGATCTGATTTGGCATCACTATCTACAAAAGCGGAGAGAGTTGAAGGTGGATATAAAATTAATGGAACTAAAACCTGGACAACTATGGCTCATTATGCGGATATGATGTTTGTTTTGGTTAGAACAAATTCAAACTGTAAGCCACAAGAAGGAATTTCGTTCATGCTGCTAGATATGAAATCGCCAGGTGTTTCAGTCAAACCTATAATTACATTAGATGGGGGTCATGAAGTTAACATGGTCTATTTAGAAAATGTTTTTGTTCCCACAGAAAATTTAATTTTTGAAGAAAATAAAGGATGGACTGTAGCAAAATACTTACTAGGTCATGAAAGAACTTCAATTGCCGCAGTTTCACGCTCGAAAAAATCATTGGCCAAAGTTAAAGAAATTGCAAAATTAAAGATAGTTGGAAATAACTCATTAAATGAAGACCAGCGTTTTATGGATAAAGTTGCAAAATGTGATATTAGATTACAAGCATTAGAATATGCAGAGTTAAAAGCTATTTCAAATGATGCTAAAGGTATATCTCCTGGGGCAGAAGCTAGCATGTTAAAGATTAGAGGCTCTGAAATTCAACAGGAAATAACAGAGTTAGTTTTAGAAGCTAGTGGTTATTATGCTTATCCTTACCAACCTAATGCCCTAGATGCAGGAAGTAATGAACCAGTTATAGGACCTTCTTGGAGTACATCTTCTGCACCAAAATATTTTAATGCTAGAAAGACAACAATCTATGGTGGCTCTAATGAGATTCAAAAAAATATTTTGGCAAAAATGGTATTAGAACTATAAAATTAATAATTAAAGGACATAATAGTGGATTTATCATTTAATCAAGATCAAGAATTAATTAAAAATTCAGTCGAAAAATTTGTTACAGAATCTTATGATCCTGAAACTAGAAGAAAAATAATTATTAGTAATAAAGGTTATAGTGAACATATATGGAAACAATTTTCAGAATTAGGATGGCTAGGACTTCCATTTAAAGAAGAAGATGGTGGTTTTGGAGGTGGTTTAGTAGATTTAATGATAATTATGAAATCATTTGGATATGGCTTAGTAGTTGAACCTTACATTTCAACTGTTGTCTTAAGCGGAAGTATACTATCATTTTGTCCAAATTCTAATATTAGAGTGCAACTTATTAAAGATATAATCGCTGGTAATACTCAGGTATCTTTTGCTTTTTCTGAGCCAAATTCTCGCTTTAATATTG
>CAYMQD010000172.1:0-3080 GCA_964392475.1 uncultured Alphaproteobacteria bacterium | reverse complement strand
GGGTCTGTCGGGCCGGTTCGGAGGTCATGGACCGAGCTTCGCCTCCTCCACTTGGTGATCGTCTTAGGATTGACGCCGGATCGCCTGGCCAGGGCCCTCAGGCTCGATTGCTATGCTTGTATTGCTCGACGGACCGCCTCTGTCGTCGTGATGTAGCCGTGCAGAACCTGTCCCATAGCGCATCCTTCCATCCCACGGATAAGAACGTGCAATCAAATGCCGGGACTAAACACCTAATAAGGGGTACTAAATTCAAGTATAATATACTTGCACCTACGAGGGACTCGCTCACTCCTTGGAATTCAGGCGATTGTCCTTAGTATCGGACGCGGAGACTTCCATGCGGGCCGAGCAAGGGGAGTAGGCCATGCGGCCGTTCGAGGGGATGAAAGTCGTCGACCTGACCCACGTTCTAGCGGGGCCGTTCTCGACCTACCAATTGGCGCTGCTTGGCGCCGACGTGGTCAAGGTCGAGGCGCCGGGACTTGGCGAATACATGCGCCAACGCGGCGCCGATGAAGTGCTGCGCAAGAATCTAATGGGCGATCACTACCTGTGCCAGAACGCCAACAAGCGATCCTTGGTTGTCGATCTGAAAACTGCGCGCGGCCAAGATGTGGTGCGCCTTCTGGCGGCGGGCGCCGATGTCGTGGTGGAGAACTATCGCGCGGGCGTCGTCGACTGCCTCAACCTGGGTTACGGTGCCCTGGCGGCGCTGAATCCGCGACTTGTTTATTGCTCGCTCAAGGCTTATGGCGCCACCGGATCCAATGGCCGCCTGCCGTGCTGGGACCACAACATTCAGGCGGCGTCGGGGCTGATGATGGCGACCGGGACGGCGACGACGACGCCCCTCAAGACGGGTGCCCCGGTGATCGACTATGCCTCGGGCACCATGGCGGCCTTCGCCGTCGCGGCGGCGCTCTTACAGCGCGAGAGGACGGGGAAGGGCCAGTTCATCGACGTCTCCATGCTGGATACCGCCTTGATGCTGATGAGCCCCATGGTGGCTTCGTGCCTGATGACCGGTCATGTGCCCCAACCTCACGGCAACGACCACGATCTGGCGGCCGGAGGCTGCTATCAGACCGCCGACGGCGAGCGCATCGTGTTGGGCGCCATCATGCAGGGCCAGTTCGAGTCATTTTGCCTCTTGATCGGCCGGCCCGACTTGGCCCGGGACCCCCGCTTTGCCGATGTGCGAGAGCAAGGCCCCCACCGCGTCGAACTGGTGGCCGAGATCGCGGCGGTGATGAAGACGCGGTCCGCCGACGCATGGGAAACGCTTCTCGGCGAAGTGGTGCCGGCGGTGCGCGTGCGCGGCCTCGACGAGGCCTTGGGCGAGGAGCAAATAGCGTCGCGCGGCGTTCTGCATACCTTTGACGATGTGCCGGGGGTCGGCCCGGATGTTACGGTTCCCTTGGCCGCATTCACCTACGCTCACGGCGGGCCAAGGGCTGATACCCCGCCGCCCCGGTTGGACCAACACACGGACCAGGTATTGGCCGAGATCGGTTTCTCTGCCACTGAGATCGTTGACCTACGGCGCGACGGGGTGGTCGGCTCCGGTGACGGAGGTGCGGCGTGAGCAAAAAGAAACAGCCGGCCCGTCGGCCGCCGCACACGAAGAGGAAGCGCGCCGGCAAGGAATTGCCGAGGCGCGTCGTCGTCCCCCGCTCCGCCCTTTCCGGCATCGGCTGATCAGCGCTGCCGGCGCCTAGAGACTCGGCGATCCTGGCACTCAACTATCGTATCGAGCACTGCCAACGGTGGCCCCCGCAGGCCATCGAGGCTATGCAGCTCAGGCAGGCTGAGGTGCCTCTGGCTATTGCCTGGAAGACCGTGCCCTTCTAAGGCGATCGCCTTGAGGTGCTGGGGGGCTCAAGCGCGGCGGGCTGACCATGGACGCCTGGCGGCGTCAGCCAATCCTGACCCGCACCGACGTCCAGGACGGCGGGAAAGACCTTGTTAGCCGTGCCCTGCCCAAGGACCATGGTCGCGCCCGGGATTCTTCTAAGTTGGGTTCGACCGGCCAGACGGTTGCGTTCACGAGAACCCGGATTACCGGCTTGTCCTTCGCCTCGCTGAACCTGCGCTATCATCTCTGGCACGGGTGTGATTTCCCCGCCAAAGTGGCGAAGATCACCCGGCTGTCCAATCCTGACAGCGCCGGAGAACCCTACAAGTGGGTGCCCGGACATGTTTTCCGACCGATGGTGTAATTCGATATCAGAAAGTCGGTGAGAGAACAGTTGGCGTGGCTCGAACAGGTCGGAGCCGACAACCTGCTGACCCATTCCAGCAACCTTGATGCCTTGTTTCAGCGTTGTCGGGATGTCGGATTCTAAATTACGAGATTACGCGAGGTCGCCATCATTAGCGAGGTGCTTGAGACCGATCTGCGCGCCAAGTGCCGGCAGGTCAGGGGGCTCCCCATGGTCGATGCCTATATCGCCGAGGAGGTGGGCATGATTGCGTTACAGTGCCCAGAACATCCTCATTTCCACGTGCAATTAGAGAGCGTCCAAGTCGAGATTCTTGATGATCAGGGCCGGCCGTGCCGGACTGGCGAGAGTGGCCGGGCGGGGTCACCAATCTGAACGGCTTCGCCATGCCGTTGGTCCGCTATGACATCGATGATTACGCCGTCCTTGGCGGACCAAGCTCGTGCAGCCAGGGCTTGGCGCTGATCAAGTCCGTCCTCGGACGAGTTAGCAACATGCTGACCTTGCCGTCCGGGGAGAAATTATGGCCGTCCTTTCACTTTAATTTTAATGACTCCATCGGCAAGTCCCTGCCGTCATTCCGTGGAGGTCAACTCGTGCAGCGGAACTTGGGCGAGATTTAGGTGAGGGTTGTGGCGACTCGCCCGGTGACGGCGCAGGAAGAATTGCGGGCCTGTAAGGCCCTCGGCGATGCCTTGAGCGGCGCCTTTGCCTTACGCTTCGTCTATGTCGATGAACTTCCGCGTCCGTGCTCGGGCAAGTTCCAGGAATGTCAGGAAGCCATCGCGTCCTTGGCGGCGCGGTGCTCGTATCCTAGATCGGCGGCCACCGCCTTGTAGGTGATCTCACCCTTGT
>CAYMQD010000171.1:0-3654 GCA_964392475.1 uncultured Alphaproteobacteria bacterium | reverse complement strand
TTCCGGATACATTTTATCAGGAGCATTTGTTGAAACTATTTCTTCAACTACTTCATCTCGAATGACGTCTACTACATCAGTTACGCTTTTTGCTTTCATTAAGTCTTTTCTTTGTTCATATATAGCATTTCTTTGATCATTCATAACGTCAGCAAATCTAAGTAAATTTTTTCTAATCTCAAAGTTTCGGTTTTCTACTTTTTGTTGTGCTTTTTCTAATGCTTTATTTATCCAAGGATGATAAATAGCTTCTCCGTCTTTTAGACCTAAACGTTTTAAAACACTATCTAATCTTTCAGATCCAAAAATTCGCATTAGATCGTCTTCTAATGATAAGAAAAATTTAGAAACGCCTTGATCTCCTTGTCTTCCAGAGCGCCCTCTTAGTTGATTATCAATCCTTCTACTTTCGTGGCGTTCTGTCCCTATAACATAAAGTCCTCCAGATTTTTTAACCAATTTTTCAAGCTCTGATATTTTATTTTTTATTTTATCTATTTCGCCACTTTTATTTTCTAAATTTTTTATTTGCATATCTAGATTGCCACCTAATTGAATATCAGTGCCACGGCCGGCCATATTTGTTGCTATAGTGACAGCTCCTGGTGCACCTGCTTCGGCAATGATGTATGCCTCTCTTTCATGATGTCGAGCATTAAGAACTTCATGTTTAATTTTACTTTTTTTTAAAATTTTAGATAACTTTTCAGAAGTTTCTATATTTGTAGTTCCAACAAGAATAGGTTGTTGTTTGTTATGAGCTGTTTTAATTTCTTCAGTAACAGCAGCCCATTTTTCATCTTTAGTACGATAAATTTCATCGTCATGGTCTTTTCTTTCCATAGGTAAATGGGTAGGAATGGATATTACATCTAAGTTGTAAATTTCAGAAAATTCTGCTGATTCAGTTCTTGCTGTTCCTGTCATGCCTGATAATTTTGGATACATACGGAAATAGTTTTGGAAGGTTATAGATGCTAGAGTTTGATTTTCATTTTGTATAGGCACTGACTCTTTTGCTTCTAGAGCTTGATGCAGACCTTCTGAGTATCTTCTCCCTTCCATCATTCGACCAGTAAATTCATCGATAATTATTACTTTTCCATCTTTAACGATATAGTCTTTGTCTCTAGTGAATAAATGATGAGCTCTGATTGCTTGATTTGCATGATGAATAAGAGTTACATTTTCTAATCCATAAAGACCTCCTGGTTCTAATAAAGAAGATTCGTTAAGTAATTTTTCTATATGTTCACTTCCTGTTTCAGTAAAAGATACTGAGCGTGATTTTTCATCTATATCCAAATCTGATTTTGTAAGTTTTGGTATTAATTTATTTATAGAAGTATATAAAGAAGAATTGTCTTCTGTGGGTCCTGAAATAATAAGCGGAGTTCTAGCTTCATCTACTAGTATGCTATCTACTTCATCTACTATAGCAAAATTAAAATCTCGTTGAACCATAGAATCAAGGTCATATTTCATATTATCTCTGAGAAAATCAAAACCAAATTCATTATTGGTTCCATAAGTAATATCTGCTTCATAGGATCTTTTTCTTTCGGAATCATCCATACCAGGAATAATTACTCCCACTGTAAGACCAAGAAAATTATATATTTTTCCCATCCAATCAGCGTCACGTTTAGCTAAGTAGTCATTAACAGTTACTATATGCACTCCATTTTGAGGCAATGCATTTAAATAAGCTGCTAATGTAGAGACAAGTGTTTTACCTTCTCCTGTTTTCATTTCAGAAATTTTACCTTCATGTAAAGATATGCCACCTATCATTTGAACGTCATAATGCCTTTGATTTAATGTTCTTTTTGCAGCTTCTCTAACTACAGCAAAGGCCTCAGGTAAAATAGATTCTAAAGTAGTACCATTTTTTAATAAATTTCTAAATATTTGTGTTTGATTTAAGAGGTCATCATTAGTTAGACTTTCCATCTTAGATTCTAAACTATTTATAGTTTCAACTATCTTTAGCTTTTTCTTAATATTTCTGTCATTGGGTGTCCCTAGGAAACGTTGAACTGCTCTAAGAAACATTTACTAACTCCTAAATTTTTTTGAAATTTGATGAATAGTGGTCTTAAAAAAATGGTATCTATAAAGTATGATTTCAACACTCAACATTGTAAATCCTATTTTTAACTTTAAAAAGTTTATTTTCTTTATTACATAATACATAAGAAAGGAATACTTATGGCTAATATTTCTTCTTTAGCACCTAAAAACTTTCCCGAGTTACATAAAGTAGCTGGATTATTTATAGCGAGTTCAGCATGTGGACTTAAAAAACCTGGATCAAAAGATCTTTTAATTTGTATAATGGATGCAGGGACTAATGTAGCAACTCTAGTAACTAACTCACATACTAGTGCTGCATCTATAGTTTGGGCTAAAAAAATCAGAAAATTTGGAAAAGCTAGAGCGATCATTGCTAATTCTGGGAATGCAAATGCTTTTACAGGTCGGATTGGGGAAAAGCACGTAGCAATGGTAGTAGAAAAAGTTTCAAAAGAATTGAAATGTAACATTAACGAGGTTTATATGGCTTCTACAGGTGTAATAGGTGAAGTTTTAGATTGTGATAAAATTCTAGGATCAATACCAAACCTTATAAATAAGGCGCTCAATTCTAATTTTCAATGGGTAGAAGCAGCACAATCTCTTATGACTACAGATACCTTTCCCAAGGGCGCTTCTGCTACAGCAAATATCAATGGTAAGAGAGTAGTCATTTCTGGGATTGCAAAAGGATCAGGTATGATAGCTCCTAATATGGCGACTATGCTTGCTTTTATTTTTACAGATGCATCTATACCTATCGATATTTTAAACTTACTAATTAGAGAAATTTCTTTCAAAAGCTTCAATTCTATTACTGTTGATGGAGACACTTCTACAAACGATATTTTTTCTATTTTTGCAACAAATAAAGTTAAGTTAGAAAACCCGCTTAATGGAATAAATGATGAGGCTTTAATCGATTTTAAAAGGGCTTTAAGTCAGGTTGCTATAGACCTAGCAAAACAAATAGTAATTGATGGAGAAGGTGCTACCAAGTTAATTGAAATAATAGTAAAAGGCACTTCAAAAGACATATTTGCTCATCAAATAGCAATGTCAATTGCCAATTCCCCTCTATTTAAAACAGCAATAGCAGGTGAAGACGCTAATTGGGGTAGAATTATTATGGCTATAGGAAAGGCCGGAATACCAATAAATCAAAATGAAGTATCTATCAAAATAGGTGGATTAAATGTTGCTAGCGCTGGAGCAATAGATGTGGCTTATAATGAAAAACTATTATCTAATTACATGAAGGAAGAGGAAATATCTATTGAAGTTTTTGTTGGGGTTGGTAATGGTAATGCTAAAATATGGACGTGCGATTTAACACATGGATATATATCCATAAATGCTGATTATAGAAGCTAGTATGAGAAATAATTTATTACTAGTAGTTGCGTCAGTTTTAATATTAAAAAAACAAATATTATTTTCAAAACGTTCGAATAAAAAATCTTTTAATAATTTTTGGGAACTTCCTGGAGGAAAAATAGAAATTGATGAAACTCCAGAAATCGCTTTAAAAAGAGAATTAAATGAAGAATTAGGAATAATAGTCACAGATAAAGATTT